>JAJPZU010000163.1 GCA_021204165.1 Prevotellaceae bacterium | reverse complement strand
ATCCCTCTAAATTACGAAAGACGGTCTATAATAATTTATCGTAATAAATTTAAAATATCTTCTAAGATTAACACTTTACCACGTGTGGTCAACTTGTCGGATTCCCGAGAATGGACATAAGCACCTGTCAGGAACACTTTTGCAGAATATGCTTTTGCTTTTTACCGGATATAATTGTGGCTCATCTGCCTGTCTGTGTGATTTTTATGTTATCTTTCCTTTAAAAAGTCAAGGTCTTTTTATTCTGTCGGTGTAGAAATCTCGCGGTTTATATGTAAATTTGCATCATAAAGAATTTTATATTTATAATCAAACAAACTATTATGGCAGTAGATATATCGGGAATGATGAGCGAAAATGTCATGCTCATTGATGCAGAATATGTGGATAAAGTGGCTTTTGATTTGTCTGTGAATTTTGAGCGGATGCTTGAACGCAGAATCCCCAAAGCGGATTTGGCGCATTGGCTCGACTGTATAGCGCTGGACGGAGGTATAGAACCGGGAGACAATGAAATTCAAGTCATATTTCTATATGACAAGAAAAGAAGGAAGCTCGAAAACTTCGTGCCAACAGACATGGAGAGTGAGATTGGAGGGATGGCATTCAAGGACAATATCGGTGAGTTTGCTATGGAGGCCTACCCTGTTGCGGAGGACATGACCACCAAAGAAGATTTCTACATGGAGGCGTTGAAAGTCATCATGGACAACGAGAAGACGAAATGTGTCATGTTGCTGCCGGATGTGGAAAGATACGGCATGGCAGTGAAAGACTTCCTGTGTAAAAACAAGAGCAAGCACAAAGGAAAAGAGGTGACACTGTTTGCGATGGAACCTCAGACAGGAACAGGCTTCGGACAACAGATTCTGGGGTATTCAATAATGAGTGCCTTGGGCATCAGCGGAAAAGAAATCGGATGATTTTTTAACATACAGGAAAGATGATACAAGATTTGTGTGTAATCATGTTGACAGCAGGTGTCACCAGTCTGCTGTTCAAGCTTTTCAAGCAGCCGGTAGTGTTGGGATACATAGTGGCGGGTATCTTGGCAGGCCCGTATGTTTGTGGCGAAGCATGGATTACGAATGAAAGAAGTGTAGATACATGGGGCGAAATAGGAGTCTTGTTCTTGCTGTTCGCACTCGGACTGGAGTTCAGCTTCAAGAAGCTTCTTCAGGTGGGAAGCACAGCACTCATTGCAGCGGCAACCATTGTGGTTGGCATGATGGGGCTGGGATTCTTTGCCGGCAGACTGTTCGGATGGAATGAGATGAACTCATTGTTTCTCGGAGGCATGTTGTGCATGTCCTCCACGACAATTGTTTTCAAAGCCATTGATGACATGGGATTGCGGACACATAAATTCGCAAAAATATGTTTCGGAATATTGGTGGTCGAAGACCTGTTTGCAGTCATATTGATGGTTCTGTTGTCGTCGATAGCCGTGAAGCGGAGCTTTGAAGGAGGAGAAATGTTATTTCAGATTGGCAAGCTGGCTGCCTATCTGGTGTTCTGGTTTGTCGGAGGAATAGCTCTGATACCTACATTCCTCAAGCGATTCAGCAAACATCTGAACGATGAGACTCTGACCATCATGTCGATAGGACTGTGCCTTGGCATGGTGCTTCTGACAGTGGGAGCCGGATTCAGTTCCGCACTCGGTGCGTTTGTCATGGGTTCCGTACTGGCAGAGACCGTGGAAGCAGAACGGATAGAGCACCTGATACAGCCTATAAAGAATACTTTCGGCGCCATATTCTTTGTGTCTGTGGGCATGATGATTAATCCCGCGCAGCTTATGGAGTATTGGATGCCCATACTCATCATCACATTTATTGTAATTATCGGGCAGATTACATTCGGCTCGTTGGGAACACTTCTTTCCGGACAATCCATGAAGGTGTCACTGCAAACCGGTTTCTCACTGGTGCAAATCGGAGAATTTGCCTTCATCATAGCCGCCTTGGGGCAGACACTGGGAGTGACGGACAAGAGCCTCTACCCTATTGTAGTTGCCGTGTCGGTCATCACCACATTTCTTACACCGTATATCATGCGTCTGTCGGAGCCTGCAAACCGGTTTGCGGAGGCGCATCTAAGCAACGGCATGAAATTATATCTCGAAAACTATGCAAAAAGCAAAAATACGGTCACAATGCAAAGCGTATGGAAACAACTGTTGCGCAAGGTTCTGGTCTCCTTGTCCATCTACGGAATAGTGACAGCTTTCATTGATTTGCTGTATTTCAAATATGTGTTCCCGTTCATGACAGAGATGCTCAACAAGATAATGCCTCCGTTCATTGTACAGGTAATATGTCTGGTCGTATTGCTTTCGATTACTTCGCCGTTCATCTACATGATGGCAACTCGTCACAGACAGACTCCCGAAGTGAAGAAGCTATGGCAGTCGGGCAACTTCCAGAAAGCCTCTTTGGCGGGACTCATCTTGCTGCGTCTGCTTGTGTGTGTCGCATTCGTATCGTATGCCATCATCAACATATTCACCGTGACCTCCGGATTGCTTGTCGCCATTTCCGTCATACTTGTCACAGGAATCATGTTTTCGCACAACATAAAGAAACGCTCGCATCTGCTTGAACTGAAATTCAACGAGAACCTTACAGCCAGAGAGAAATCGGCTGACGAGAAGCGCACGATACGCAAGGATTTTGAAAAATCTCTTCTCAGCTATGATGTGCATATATCCGACTTCCGTTTATCTCCGGATTCAGTATTCTGCGGCAAAGCGTTAAAGCAGCTTAACATCAGAAACATATCAGGAGTGAGCATCGTGCGCATTGTGAGAGGCGGCATCAACATCAATATTCCCGGAGGAAATGAACGTATATATCCGGGCGACCAGATTGTGGTGGCGGGATCGGACAGCCAAATCGACAGATTCCAGAAAATGCTGGCAAACAGTCTTGTGAAATCGGACGAAGAATCCACAAACATGCGCATCACTCTCGAACACTTCACCATTGGTCAGGGAAACCCGCTCATCGGCACCACCATCATAGAATCGGGCATACGAGAAAAGGGAAACTGCATCATCATGGGGATAGAGCATGGCGGGGAATATATCATGAATCCGGAACCCACAATCGTTTTTGAAGAAGGAGATACGCTGATTGTGGCTGGAGAAACGGACAGCATGATGCACTTCTTTGAACGACTGGAATGAAAAAAAGAATGGCATACTTGTACATATCACATTCTTTTCCGTAATTTGTATAAAATTGTAGATTAAATGAGTTGAAAGATGAATTATTTTAAGATTGCAGTTTGCACAATAGCTGTTGCAGGCATCATATCCTGCAAAGAGTCTTCGCCGGTAAAGACCGAGTCTCCGACAATAACGGAAGAAACTGATTCTGTGACAGGAATAACAACCATGAGAGGATATGAAGCTTCTGACACGGTAAGAATAAACGGTGTGTTGTACAGATACACTTTCAAATTTGCGCCAGATGATTCACTGCCTGTCATAATCAATTCTGTGGGACAGACATACCATGACAACAGAGTCAAATTGACCATAAAGAAAGACAGTACAACAATATATACCCATAGTTTTACAAAAAAATCGTTTGAAGGCATTGTCCCGAAAAAGTTTATGGCGACATCGGCTCTCGTAGGATTCAATTATAATATTACAAAAGCGGACAATCACAGCAAGTTCTTCTTCATCGCCACAGTAGGCGACCCGGACGAAACAGCCGAATTGTCATTCCCGATGGAAGTGATAATAACGACTGACGGACAGACGAACATTATTAAAGCTGAAAACATAGAAACAGAGCCTATTGTTCCGGGAATGACAGTTGACCCGGAAGAAGATGGTGCATAAAGGAAAGAGATAATCATGGAAAAGGATACAATCTGCGCCATAGCGACGGCAAGTGGTGGAGCTATAGGAATAATAAGGGTCTCCGGATGTGACGCGATAGATATAACAGACAAGATATTTGTTCCTAAGGGAGGAAAACACTTGCAGGACTCTCCTACTTATTCGCTACACTACGGATATATCGTGGACGGCAAGGGAGAAACCATTGACGAAGTAATGATTGCCACATACCATGCCCCGAAATCCTATACAGGAGAAGACTCGACGGAAATCATGTGTCATGGCTCCGGATACATACTCCAGAAAGTAACCGAACTGTTGATAGAGAACGGCTGTCGCATTGCCGCTCCGGGAGAATACACTCAACGTGCATTCCTGAACGGCAAAATGGATTTAAGTCAGGCGGAGGCGGTGGCAGATCTCATTGCTGCATCCAATTACGCATCTCACAAGCTTGCCATGAACCAGATGCGCGGACAGTTCAGCAAAGAACTGCATCACCTGCGCAACCAATTGCTTGAAATGACTTCATTGTTAGAGCTTGAACTGGATTTCAGTGAAGAAGATGTGGAGTTCGCTGATCGCAAAAAGTTACTCGACCTATCTGTTAAGATAGAGAAGGTCATATCGAAACTGACACATTCATTCCGGTTAGGTAATGCCATCAAAAATGGTATCCCTGTCGCAATCATTGGAGAAACGAATGTAGGGAAGAGCACTCTTCTCAATCAATTGCTGCATGAAGAGCGTGCAATAGTGAGCGACATTCATGGAACCACAAGGGATTCCATAGAGGATTGTATCAACATAAACGGTGTGACATTCCGTTTTATAGACACTGCGGGCATACGTACAACTGATGACGTGATTGAAAACATAGGAATAGAGCGTACATTCTGTAAAATAAAGGAAGCGGAGATTGTTCTTTGGCTCATAGATGCCACAGAGTTGTTAGAGGATGCTTCGGAACAAAAAACTTCAACGGAGAATGTCCATAATACGTCAAATATCGATGAGATAAAGACTCGTATTCTTCCTTTTTGTGAAGACAAGTCTCTGATATGCGTCATTAACAAGTGCGATCTTATAGATGAAGATCAGATGTACACTATATATAACAGGATATATCAAAATTCAGGAATAAATGAGAACGAAACAATCCGTATCAGTGCAAAAACCGGAATGAACATCGCCTCTCTTGAGAATATGCTTATTGATGCTTCTCATATATCGGATATTAATGACAACGATATCATTGTCACCAACATCCGTCATGCAGATTCACTGAATAACGCTCTTGCATCCATCAAGCAAGTAGAAACTTCTCTTCAACAAGGTTTATCCGGTGATTTGATAAGTGAGGATCTCCGCACCACCATTCATCATCTGTCAGAAATAGTAGGCGAAGTATCTTCTGATGATGTTCTTAAATCTATTTTTTCAAGGTTTTGCATCGGAAAATAGTGGCTTGTAAGCAGCCATAAACAACCATAGCCAATTAGAATAAAGCCGCTGACAACCAGCGGCTTTTCTTTTTATATACGTGAGTTCGGGATAAGACCTTGCTAA
Organism: Prevotellaceae bacterium; assembly: GCA_021204165.1. GTDB lineage: Bacteria > Bacteroidota > Bacteroidia > Bacteroidales > Bacteroidaceae > RGIG8745. The sequence goes on along the minus strand of JAJPZU010000163.1, from coordinate 23,440 downwards.
AACAGGGTCTTATCCCGAACTCGCGTAAGGAATCCAACTAGCCAACAGAATACGAGATATTCCGTGTCAATGCTATGGAATTCTGTCAAATATATTGATTTATACCATTTCGGGTATAATAATGATGCAATAGACAGAATTATCCCCGATAGGATATAATAGTTGTTACCTGAATATAAGTGTTCCTATTAGGGCATACAAATATTTTCCATAGTGGACAACGGAAGCAATTACATTTTTTCAAGCGAATAAATCTGACTTATTACACTTTTTAAAACGAATAAAAGATGAGGGATCAATATCAATGTTCAAACATAATATATCCTTCTTGGTCATAACCTTTTCGTTCATGATGGATACGATCTATCAACTGCTGCAAATCACACTCATCTGACTTAATGTCCTTAAAACGACAATACTGTTCATCGTATCTTTTTCCGGAACCGGACTTCAAACGAAAGTCAATATCGGAAGGAATTAGAAATGAAGAACGTTCCGCTCCTAAATATTGTTGAAATTCAAAGAGAAATATGCCAATACCTGCTAAATCAAAATCACCGAAATGAAGATAATGATTGGGAATAGTACATAGCCATCTTCTAAGATCTGTTGATTGTGGGTAGCGGGACACAAAGAGTGCTTTTTTCGGAAGCTTATGCGCTTGAAGATATTTTTCGAAAAATACTCTTTGATTGCGAATCATTCTGAAATTTTCCATATTCTCGATACCTATCACTACTACGTCTTTAGGTATTGTGAACGTCTCCCATTCTGCGACAAAAACAAAACTCCCTTTTTGTGGGTTTACCATAAAAGGTTCTCCGTTAAGCCTACACCCAATAGGCTCATAGCTGTTTACAGGGAATCCTGGGCAGGAACGAACCATAACAAGTTTGGAGTTACCTGTTTCTGTCGCCATAGAAGCGCGTGAATCTGAGATATTTACTTCGAGAATGCGATAGTTTTCATCCTTATCGATCAGAAATCTTTTTAAAGCTTCAGTATCACGGGCACGATATGATTTTCTTGAGCCGTGGGAGGTAACTAATAGCATACCCTCGGTCAATAGTTCATCCCGTAACTTACTGCTTAGTTTTGAACCTGTGACTTGTTCACCTGCTATCAATGCTTGTATAGACGCACTTATTGCCATATTGTATCCGACTATTTTATTCGTTTCAATAATTTTTCCACTCTCGTCTTCACTCCATACTTACTCAGAAGATAGGTATAACGATAGTCGTAAGGGTTATAGGATGTGGGGGAACTATTGATGAGATAGATATTGCGTGAATTGGCAAATTGGAGAATACTTTTGATATTGTTAGGATGCAAGCGTCCTATCTCGTCCATCATGCAATGTACAATGAAATCACCACTCTTTCGGGCTGCCTTTTTCTTAAAGACGTTGATGAGCATGATATTGACCATTGCCTTCACAAGAATGTCCGTACCATCTGACCTTACATTATTAATACGCTCGACCCAGTTCGTGTCGTTATCGTTTTCCTTTACTCGAAATTGTAAGCGGAATGCGTCACTCAATGATACAGATGGACGATTCGGTTCGTTCTGCAACTGATGAGATAAACTCTTCAGATAATTCACGACCTTGAGGTTCACTTCATCCCGATTATTACTTGAGAAAAGATTAAGTTCACCGATAGAGAGCGCATTTTCTACGGTATAATCATGAATGGATATAAGCAGTTGCATGAGCTTGTCTGAGGATTCATTCGCTCTTAGCTCAATGCTCTTGATGACTCCAGCAAAGTTCTTTTCTACAAAATCACGATTGATGTCAAGTATCACTCCGTCCACATCCGATCTACGTTTCATCAGCAAACCAATTTCGGTTGAGATACGTCCCAAAATGTCTTTATAATGCTCGCTGGTACGTCGGCGGAACTCATCGATTTTGTTATTGTCCATGAACTCCTGCAAATCAACGGCAATTTGCAGATAATCATTGTCCGTCACAGGCATCGTGTTGAAATGGAAAGTATTTTGAGGCTTGAAGTTGCGATTGAAACTAACCACTATATCTTTAAGTTTGTCGATTGACTCGCGTTTTTGATTGACAGTACCTCTAAGTTGGCTCAGGAGTTGCTGACAATCCAAATGTGTCTCCATTGTCTTGTCATCAGAGAGATAAGTGTCAGGTACCAAATGTTCGTTCTCGACCATTTGATGATAAAGGTTCAACCCCTCTTTTCTGTGCGCCAGCTCCTTGAGGACTATATGCTGACGATCTTCCATTTCTCTGCATTTTTTCTCGATGCGTGTTCGTTTATCCTCATAACGCAGGCGTATCATAGAGAGTCGTTGCTCGATAGTCTTAATCGTTTTTCTGATTTCCGGCTCCTTGGCAAAAAGGTTTTGTTCAGCGTCGCGATACCTGATAACAATAGAACGTTCCTCTTCAATCCTCGCCAACAATGTCTGCAAATCCTTCAAAGCTTTACGATATTGTTCAAGCAAATCCATATCAACACCTTTGCCTGCAAGTTCTGCTTTCTGTTGTTCATCGAGTTGCTTCTTCTGTACGGCAAACTCCTCATAACGCACGGTCGCTTCCGCATTTTGTGATTCGTTAAAAATGCGCAGTTCCTCATTAAGTGATTTTGAGGTTTTACCGAATGAGGAGTCAAGGTTTTTAAGTTCTTTTTTATTCCTTGTTTCATTTTTCTCACGGACATCCTTCTCCGATTGCACGTTTAGCAGAGCTTCGTTGAAGGAACGTTCACGGATCTCTTTTTCTTGAGCAATCTGTTCCAGTTCTTCCATCTCCAGCTTATGCCGATGGTTTTGCAGATTTTGTCGTTTGACTGGTATTTGTTCTTCTTCCACCTTTAACAAAGTTGCATTCTGCCGAAGCGGATTGAGTTGTGTCGCATATTTTTTCCCGAGTTTCGATATCTCTTCCTCAAGGGTAATAGGCGATTGCATGAGCTGGCGGTTTATTTGCTTCACTTGCTCTTCCAAGTTCTTTTTCTCCAATCTATACTCGTCAGGCGTACGATGCACGGAGGCTATATTGTCTAGGTTCAACCTTATCCCGAACAAGTTGTCAGATGCAACACAAAACTGAGGTTCAAGCCCTTGTGCGTATAGGACCCGTTCTTCGTCAATCACTTTGCCTATCGTGTTTTCCCAGCCTTCCGTATTCTCGCAAAGCCATTTATAAAAAGAGCCGTCTAAATGGGTAAGCAAATTATTAATCTTTGCAATTTGTTCCCTGATTTGTGTCCGGTCGGCTTCAAGCCGTTCCTGCTCACGTTGTGAGGCATGTTTTATTTTAGCCTCTTTCATCTCATACTCGGCGATAATCTGTGTTATCTGGCTTTTTACCGCTATCTGTTGTGCAGTATTCTCTTTCTCTTTCAAATTCAGCTGTTGAAGTTGTTCATCCGTTTGCTTTATTTCATCGGCCATAGGATGCCAATGACGGAGTTCCTTCAACGCACTATCAGCCCTGTTTTGTTCGGCCAACAAGACTTGTAAACGCTCATCAGACTCATGTCGCCAATTGTCGAACGCTTCCATAATCTGATTTCTATTCTTGGAACGGTCTTCTTCTAGTCTCTTACGCTCTATCTGGAGTATGGCTTGTTTTTGATAATATGCCTCTTTTTGAACATTTTCGAATGCTTGACGCGCATTCTCCAGTTTAGCCTTTGCAATGTTGTACTTTTCCTCTATTGAAGCATGCGTTTTCAATAAATCATCCAATAGAGTTTGTTTATTAATCGCTTCTTGCTTGATCGCAGACTCCCGGTCGGAAAGAGAGAGTTTGTCTTCAATGCCAAGAGCATCGAAATCCTTCCTTGCCTGTGCTATTTCTTTCAGTTTGCTTTTCTTGGCGCCAAGTTCTTGATTGAGCGAGTCTTTTTCTTTATCATAGTCAGTTGTAAGTTCTTTCTTACGACTATGTTCCTTTTCTATGGCCGTTTTAACTTCTTCCGCTTCCACTTCCAATAGTGGTATCCGTTGCTCGCTATATGCTACCGCATGATTCATCATATGCCATACATCCGACAATTGTTGGTCGAGCGCGACAATTTTGCGACCTTGTTCGGCAATATTCAATGCCTGTTGGCGTACCGGATAATTGCCGTCACGTGTTTGACGGAACCAGCAATCAATTTCATCATACTCTCGTTCAAAGTTTGAAACAAGTCGTCTGTAGGTTTGTAAATCAATGGGCAAATCTTCATCTGTCATGGATTGTATGATCGTGTTCTTTACAAAGTCTGCATCCAGTTTGGTATTCAGAAATACGTTTTGAATGCTTCGCGGGATATTCTGATAATGCGAACTCTGAACTAAAGAATAACGTGCGTATTTATGGTCATGTGTATTGCCGAAGATAATATCTTTGAACATCACACTGGATTCTATTCTTGCAGAAACCCCTACATTCTTGTCTATACGTTCACGAATCTTCACCCAATCACTCAACACCTGCTTGTCTTCGGTAATGAACCATTCACGTTGATAGGGTGCATCTATAAATCGCCATGAAGCACGTCCTTGGTATCTGCTGACCAATATGGTATATGCGCCATTATCACGCATCACCTCATAAAGTATATACGAATTTGACTGGCGAAAATAGAATTCATCAAACGACTTCTGTCCCTGTTGAATACCTAAACGGTGTTTGTCGGCATTATAGAAAAACAGCAATGCCCTCAACACAGTACTTTTGCCCACACCTTGTGTTCCTGTAAAATGTACATTGCCATCCACGGAAATCTCAGCATAAGGGATATTGGCACTATTAATAAAAATAATCTTATTCAAGTACTTCATCTTCATTAACTATTTGAATGATTTCCACTAATTCTTCAACATAGCGAAATGCCGAAGTAATCTTATAAGTCTCGTCTTGTTCGCTAATACACTCGGCAAAACCCATATTCTGCATCTCTTGAAGCAGTTTGTTTACAATCTCAATATTAGACCCTGCACCGTACTTCTTGAATAGATGATTAGCCTTTTCTTTTAGTTCTATATCCAGACTAATCTGTTCTATCAAATGACTTTTACGGAACTGATATCCGGCTGTAAATGATTGGTTATAGCATTTCAAAAAGTCCAGATAGTCAAGCCATTTTGAAAAGCTTTCCAATTTCTGTTCTATGGTTTGCTTACTTTCTCCTTTTCGCGAAAAATAGAAGAAACCATTGCCGCATTCCAATTGCAGACCAATTTCCTTGAAGTAATCAGTATAATCCTCCACATTCTCCTCGATATCTTCATATAAATGGCGGATGGAGGTATCTGTGCTGTCCACCGAAAGAAACTCTCCTCGGCTCAACCGTTCGTATATTCTTTGAGTATTATTTCGCATAAATTATGGGATATTCGATGTCTTGATAAATTGCATATTCTCCTGTCATCCTGCATTCGTCAGAATGTAGGATAACCAATTGGCAAAAGAGAGTTACTATGTCTTCCATCGTACATTTTACTTTATAGTCATACCTCAAAATGAACTTAAACAGATTATAGCTTGAGGCTAAGAACGCATTCCATACTTCCGTGGAATCCACCTCCTCCAGTTGTTGGATATGCTCTTGTAAATCTTCCTCTGTCAAAGGTTCGGCTTCTGCTCTTGTTGTTTTCTGTATTCCATTGCGTTCAGCCATTCGTCTCAATAACTTTACGACCTGCTCATTTTCCCGTAGCACCTCCAAAGACAAACGTGTCTTGTTGTATTGGCGGGATTCCGTCCAAAGAGGACTTCTCTCTTCCAATACCTGCATAAGGTTCGTATCCGTCTTAATAAGTAACTGATCTTGCAGATATTTCAACTTTCGTATCTTTTTATAAAGTTGGTTCTGCTGGTCTATCTGGTTGATGTAGAAAATAATCTGTCGGTCAATCTCCATGAGTGCGTGATAAGCTTCCACAAAATCATGTTTCACATCGCTACAGGTCTTGGCCATGTGCGGATCATTGGCCATAATGAAGAAAGCATGCTCGTTGTCCATCAACTTTTCACATTCACGTATCATGACACGGATGCTATGGCTCTTCTCATCCAGATTCTGTAGTTTCTTCTTCTTGATAATATAGTTGGGTTCCTGCTTATAAGCATTATCCATGTTACGTTTCAAATCCACCACATTCTTCAACGTTCTGAATCCAGTCTTCTTTAAAAGTTGCCGTACATTGTCTTGATATCCGGCTTTGCGATTGACATTAGTCTCTTGCAGAAAATATCCAATATGTTCTTTTAAAGTGTTGATACATTCCTGCACACTCAATACGCTAATCTCCTCGTTTACATTCAGCACCTCCTCGAAGAAGTTCAGATAGTCACTTTCAATTTCAAGCGTATTGCCTATCTCCACCAATACGCCATAGTCAACCAACTTTCTCAATCTGGTTTCATTCCCTCCGACAAGATCTATAGCAAGTCCCAACGGAAACTTTATTAGTTTACGTTTCTCAAACATCTCACTCAGCAAACCTTGCTCACGCGAGAGTGTTTTGGTCAGTTCTTCTATGCTTCTGAAATGTGTCAGAATATCCATATTTCAAAATTCTATAATTAATGCCATCAAACTGTCAATAAACTCAAATCAACATCAGGAATGATAACATCCGTAAGCTTATCTTCAACAAGGAATCCCATATAAAGCGGAATGGTGAGTATATCCCCCTCACGTCCTACATTATATTGTCCTAACTTGATTGCATTCTTGACATGATACACATCCTTGTTCTTCAAAACCGTAGTCATACTTTTTGCCTTTCCCGACTTTGCCTTGACTTCAAGAATAACGCATTCTCCTTTGAATCTCACCAAGAAGTCCAGTTCAAGCCCGCTATCCTTATGGAAGTAGTATAGTTTTTGCCCGGACTTGCATAAGAAATCAGCCATCAGATTCTCAAAAATAGCCCCCTTGTATCCAAGAAGATTACCCTTCAAAATATCTGCCTGTGTTCCATAATCGAGCATTGCCATTAAAACACCTATGTCAGTGGTATATACCTTGAAACACTCTTTGACGGAATTGCCTTCTAACGGCAGTTCTGTAATCTGCGTGTTATAGCATCTACGGACTATCCCGGCATCCTCCAACCATTGGATGCTACCGATGTATTGCGAAGCCCTTCCACCCTTCTTGACGATGGAATATTGAAATTTCTTGTTCTCTTTGGCTAATTGTTTCGGAATAGATTCAAAACATTCACGAATGTTAGGCTTGTCCGCATCATCCGCATATTTAACCATATCCTCTTCGTATTCGGCAATAAGATTGCGTTGCGCCTTATAGATAAGTTCGATATTCTTGGTTTCAAGGAAACAGTTCACCACCTCCGGCAGACCTCCGACAACGACATATCTATACAGCAACTCCATCATTACCTTGTGAATTCCATCGGGAACAACCTTTTCGCTCTCAAAGCATAATTTGACAGAATCAATGACCGCCTCACCGATTCCATTTGCCCATAGAAATTCCTCAAAGTCCAACGGATACATATCTATCACGGTTTCATATCCGACTGGAACCGAATCTTGTCCTTCCTCTTCGTTTTTCTTTCTGCTTTTGCCGTAGCCTTTCACTCCCAAAAGAGAACCCGTAGCAATAACATCGAAACGTCCGTCTATATGGAATGACTTCAAGGCAGTCCTTGCTTCCTTGCACTCCTGAATCTCATCAAGGATAATACAAGTTTTCCCCTCAATGAAACGACTACCTTGTATCAAAGCAGATAGGTTGAGAATAATGGTATCGACATCTATATTACCCGTAAAAGCGGACTTCTTATCCGGTTCAAGTATGAAGTTCATATAGACTACACTCTCATAATTCTCTCTTGCGAACTTCTGGACAATGTATGTCTTTCCACATTGGCGGATACCTTTTATCACAAGGGGCTTTCTGTCCTTGGACTCTTTCCATTTAGCTAAATATGTTTCTATTTTCCTTTTGAGCATAGCGCAATCATATTCTTTCAATGGCAAAGTTACACTTTTTCCAGTGAATAACATTCAAATTAGCACACTTTTTCAAACGAATAAGTCACATATAAATACATTTTTTCAAGCCAATCACATTTTTTCGTGCAAAAATCTGCTGCAAACCGCAGAAATCCCAAGAAAACCACTACCTTTGCATTCAACAAACGTCCTGTAACATACCTACGGAAATGCCCTATCACTCAACACCTTGCATCTGATAGCGGACATTCCACAAAAGGACTGAAAAGAGGCGGTACAACACGTATATGCAAAACAATGAAACACAACGGTTTGCATTTGTCCCTACATTCTGTGTACTTGTAAAAACAGAGGTTGTACCGATTAAAATGAATAGTCACTGATAATCAGTGATGTAAATATGCTGCATCGGGAAATAGTGGCTTGTAAGCAGCCATAAACAACCATAGCTAATTAGAATAAAGCCGCTGACAACCAGCGGCTTTTCTTTTTATATACGTGAGTTCGGGATAAGACCTTGCTAAAACAGGGTCTTATCCCGAACTCGCGTAAGGAATCCAACTAGCCAACAGAATACGAGATATTCCGTGTCAATGCTATGGCAGAAAAAGAACGAGCATCACAAGAAAAGTTAGATAAAGTTCTCACATATACGAAACAAAACTTGGTCCTCTATCTTAGCGAAACTGACCTTAATCGTGGATATATTACGGAACACAATCTATCCGATTCCTTGCCTAAAGTTGAGCAGATAAAGGTTGATTCTCAACTAAAAAACATTGACATCATGCACTTTGGTTAGAATATCGACAAAGCATTCGGCAAACCACGTCTCCAGACAGCTACATTTATAAAGAGAGTATTTAATCATACTCTTCGCAATTCGGAGATATCAACCATTGAGCGCAAAATGTCGCATACGGAATCAGAGTGTAAGATTAAATTAGACAAGAAGATAGCTTAATATTACTTGCCTAATATTTTTCTTAATTTCTCAATACTGAGTTTGCCCTTATGCAACATTGCATGACAATTAGGACATACAGGAACAAGATTATTTTCTGGATCTATTCTATGCTGCTCTCCTTTCCGTGCTGAAATGGGAACAATATGGTGTACATGAATAAATCCATTACCCAATTCTCCATACACTTTGCCAAAGTCCATTTCACAAACTTGGCATATACATCCGTATTTTTCAATACATTTTTTACGAGCAATAGGATTGCGTTCGTATCTATTGACTAATGCCTGTTGCAAAGAACCCTCATAATATTCCTCTGTGTATATTTTGTTCTGTTTATTGTCTAATAACCAGTATTTTCTTTGAGTCTTAACCATATGTTTAAGAACTACCTGAAGTTCATGGCAAAATTTCAAATAGTCCTTTTCTAAAATTTCATCATATGCACAATTACAGCCTAATATTTTGTTAATGGCAGGGGTTGTTTTTGTTCCATTCTTACCATTTCTTTTAACCAGATGGACTATTAACCTATTACTCAAATAACCAACAAACCTACTTGGAGCAAAATGAATTTTGCCCGCTGATTTATACACAACAAAGTCTGTTCCACGTCTAATTAGCCCTATCATTGCATTATAATCTTCTTCATTATCTCCACTTAAATAAGTATCAACTTGAAGCAAATTATCCATCAATTCCGATGTGTTTTCAATTAACCTGCCTAATTTCTCCATATCAATGTTGATTATCATACGACAAAGGTAGCTAAATACCTTGTAATCACCACTTGTTACCATTAAAAAGTTATTCATCAATTATATTGGGGTGAATGATTCCACCATTAAAACACCTGTTCCCTTTGCCATCGAACAATTAAAAACGAGCGACGTATGCAAAAAGAAACAGTAACATTTGATAAGCTGCCCGAAGTGGTAGGTTAGGCTGCCTGAACAGGTCATCGAGTTGAAACGAATGGTGTCGGAGCTTCAACCAACAGCATCAGACAAGCACGTGTTGGTTGAAATGAAGGATGCTTGCCGTATAATCCGTAAAGCCAAGCCTACCATATACATTGGTGTGCAAGGGGCTACTTCCTGCTTACAAGAAAGTATAGTCCTTATAGCTATGATATGAGCCAAAGCAATCTTTCTCGTAAATAGTCCAATAGTCTTCATGTACTTTCTCCGGTTTTGACTATAAAGCCCTCACAATGTCACGCTCAATAGTCTCTGCTATTTCACGCATTGCATATATGCTTCAATCAAAATATCCTCCACTCATAGTTATCCTCCGTCAGAAATCGTAATAATTTTCATCCCACAATGAGGCCAATTCATCAATTTCTGATTGATTCAGTTTCACATCTTTAAATAATGGCATTCCCAAACAAAAAGAAAGCAAAACTCTATAATATTCCGATTTGTCTCTATTGGTTGCTTCCTGATGTAATTCTAACATCTCAAAATAACACGCATTCATAATTTCCCAAGTCTGTAACTCACGCTCCGGAACTAAATCAAGTTCAAACTCATCAACATATTCATCAAATGTTAAATTCAAGTGTTTTCCAATACCATAATAAATAGCTTTACTACGTACCAACTGATTTTTTGTCAATTTCCCCTGTTTGCATTTCTGTTTTTTTATTTCAGAAAGATTAACGACTTTGGTCTCCCCTTCTTGTACAGCTTTCCTTAGCATGTAGTTCATTCTAAGCTGAGACAAAATATCACGACGCACAACTTTAAGTATATCCAAGATTGCTATTCCCAAATTATTTCTTTCAATAGTAAACGCTTTAATGTCTGCCAAATATAAAGAAAAAGTTTTCACATCTTCTTTAGTGACACCGTACCATAACGGAAGTATTACTCGTTCTCCGTCAATCTCTCTTGTCATTAACGAACGATACTCATATTCAGTCCACTTTTTCCCAAGAAATGCTTTGGAAAGAACCACCAAACCATATTTTGATTCACGCAACCCTTTATCTATAGATTCCGTCAAACTATCACCTAATTGTAATGAAAATTCATCATACCACACTTTTATGCCAATTCTTTCCAAAATACTTACCAGAGGGCGCACGAGAGATTCCTTATCCTCACTTGCATGAGAAATAAATAAATCATACTTTCTATTTTCCATAATCAATTACAATAAATTATTGGATATTATTGAACTAAAACTTGCTGTTTTTTTTCCAAAATCTCAAATGCTTCTTTCTTATCCAATCCAACCTTTATCGCCACATCAATAATATCATCTTTTGTGGGTTCAATTTTGTCATTGATTGAAATTGTTCAGAAGCCATTTATGCCATCACTTGGAAACAGATTGTATGCAGGGACGAAATGCCAGTCTCCGTCACGATAGATAAGAGCAAAGTTTTTGGCTTGGTCATCTTTATTGTCAATCAAGTAGTTATTATCTTCAAAACATTTGCATAGCAACAATATCATTAGGCATTATCCATTGCATCCCAGTAGTCTGTGTCCATTTTCATGACTCTAAGAACTTTCTCGGTTTGCAACCCCAAGCCATAGTCATAAATATATTCTGTCAATTGCCGACCGTTTATCAAAATAATAGTTGGTGAACCATTAAGACTTTCCACATACTCCATTGCCCCTTTGGTATAATCGGAGGTGGTGATGAATACACCTTTCTTGGATGGTGTTCCGGCAACGGCTCCCACAAAACTTTGCACCTCGTTACGTCCCACATTATTATCCAAAGCATATCGTTTTGCTTGAATAGAAATATGATTGAAGCCCAAAATATCTTCTTTGATAATACCGTCTATGCCGCCATCATTGGAAAATTTTGTAACGACACCAGAGTTTTTAATCTCACCGCCATATCCCATTGCCTGAAGTAATTCTACAACTAATCGCTCAAATTCTTGTGGATGCTTACTTAATATAGTGGTCAGAATTTGAGACTGCACGTTCTGCTTTATTCTATCATACGAATCTGCCAATTCTTCTTCCGGTGTACGTTTATCATCACCTTCCACATGAGAAGAAGCCATGCTCACATTTTTGTGCTTGGAGTTTTTTTTCGAAGTTTTAGCATTTACGGTTACTTTGATGAACTCATTTATTTGCTCCTCCGTACATGAAGAAAGCATAGACAAGCCCTTTTCACTGATTTTGTAATCACCTCTTTGAGGTTTTTCTACAAGTTCCGCAATAAAAAGATACGATAAAGCCCACGAAATACGGTCTAAAAAAATTTCGCCATTTCCAGAAGGATACTCGGTGTTCATTTCCTCTTCTGTCAATCCAAAATGCTTCGCTAAAGGAGCACGTAATTCTTTAGCTCTCATAACGACTCCAGTACTTAATTCTTTCAGTGCCTGTATCCGTATTTCGTCAAATTGCGGTATCATAAACAACCAATTTGTTTTATAGCTTCAATAACCATTAGTATTTTCACTTGCGAAAGTAACTAAATTTCTTGTAATCACCACTCGTTACCATCACAAAAAATTATTCACCAGTTATAATTTGTAAATGATTCCAACATTGAAGAACCTCTTTTAGTTCGTACCCGATGGCGATTGCTGTTTATTCCGACATACTCAAAAGAGACATTCTGCTGGTTTATTTACAGCTGTAGGAGCAAGAAGAACTGCTTCCGTACCTTTTCTGAACCAAAGAGGAACGATGTTAGCAGCCTTGCTCACCCGCTCAACCGTCTTGACTTTATGACTAATACCCTGTGTCTCGCCATAGCCGATAGCAATACAACAAGCAATATTCTCGCCCTGAAACTTGAATAAATTATCTACGGACAATGCGCTGAAAACATATTGTATGTGCAGAGAGAAAGTAAAAACAGTGCGCAGAAAACTTTAATCAGCACTGCCGATTATAAAAACGGCACTGCTGATTATGTAAACGGCACTGCTGATTATAAAAACGGCAGTGCTGATTAAAGTTTTCAGCGCACTGTTTTTAATTCCTCGCTGCACTATTTTCAACTTCTCTCTGCACAGTTTTTTTTATTTTACCGGCAATTTCAACTTATAAAACTTAAATTAAATATGTGTTCTATGTACTTTCTAAATCCTTATTACAGTTATAGATATAATTGTAAATTTCCATTTACAGATTCTTGGAAAGGCACCGAAGAGTCAAGTTGATATACAGTTAAAGCATTCAGTTTGTATTACTCAGAATATCAAACCGAATGCTTTAACTAAACAAAAAAACGTATGAAAAAAACGAATTAATCCTTCAATGCAGCAGCAAGCACCTTCAAATCCTCCACGGTTTTCTCCTTCATAGCCGATTCGACTGTGACTATCGGTTCAATGATTGTCATATTCTTCATCGCCTCCATTGCCTCACGCATTTTCTTGCCCGCAACCGGAGCCCAAGAACCGTTCTCTATGAATCCAACCTTACGGTTCTGATAAGCCTTTGCTTTCAGATGATTGATGAAATCTTCCATCACCGGCATGACTCCCGCATCGTATGTAGGAGCTGCAAGCACAAGACGGTCATAGCGGAAAGCATCCTCTATGGCTTCCGACATGTCGCAACGTCTCAAATCAGTTGCCACCACCTTCTCTCCGTATGTGCTCTGCAGAATCTCTGCAAGTTTAAGAGCTGCCGTTTCCGTATTGCCATGCAATGAACAGTATGCCACAAACACACCCTTGCTCTCTGCCTCATACTTGCTCCATGTGTTGTAAAGGTTGATATAATAAGCCAGATTCTCGTGAAGCACAGGACCATGAAGCGGACAAATAATAGCAATATCAAGTCCGGAAGCTTTTTTAAGCAGAGCCTGTACCGAGGCACCGTATTTTCCGCATATATTGAAATAGTAGCGACGCGCTTCACAGGCCCAGTCTCCACCGACACCAAACGCACCGAACTTTCCGAATCCATCGGCAGCAAAAAGAATCTTCTGGCTCTGTTCGTATGTCACCATCACTTCCGGCCAATGCACCATCGGTGCCATGAAGAACTGCAACGTGTGCTCTCCTGTGGATATAGTGTCACCCTCTTTCACCACCTTCACCCTGTCGCCAAAGCTTGTGCCGAAGAAACGCGCCATCATCGGAACGGCTTTTGCAGAACACAAAGCTACACACTCAGGAAACATGTCCATGATACGTTTCACGTTGGAAGCATGATCCGGTTCCAGATGACTGACCACCAGATAGGACGGTTTACGTCCGGCAAGCTCTGACTCAAGACGCTCCAGCCACTCTTTCGTCTTACGCTCGTCCACAGTATCCATTATGGTAATCTTGTCATCATCAATCAGATAGGAATTATAAGAAACTCCCTGAGGTATAGCATATTGCCCTTCAAAGAGATCCAAATCCAAATCATCTACTCCAATGTACTTTACTCCTTTCGCAATAATGTTATTTTCCATATCTAAACTTTTATTATTTAATTGTGTAATTATCCGGCGACAAAAGTACTGCTTTTTTGAAAGAATTTTATTGTATCGTTTACAAAAAAGCTGTTTGTGGCATAAAAAACGTTCATTTATTAACGGCAAAAGAACCTTTTTAAGTATCTTTGCCATGAAGTGGGTAAAATTGTTTTTCCTTGAATAGACCTCTTGTTCACGGGAATACTGTTCCCAAAGCAGTCATACAAATTTACAGCAAAGCTTCTTTATCTTAAAACAAACCATATCATGAACAAAATTATTACGACACTGGCATTTACATCGGCATTGTTTGTGGCTCCGTTAGTTTCAAACGGACAAAATGTCAAACTTCCTGAGGAAAAAGAAATTTATATTCCAAGGGACTTACAACAGAACGATTTCTACAATCCGGAATCAAACTGGAGTTTCCACCGGATGGCAACGACACCGAACTTTGTCGTTTTCTGGGAAAAAGGATTCGGCGACGACCTGTCCAAAGCTCCAGACCTTGAAGGTCACAACATGAAGGTGGATTTGAAAAACCTGCTTGAAAAACTCGAATCTTTCTATACATATTATCGCGACACACTCAAGTTTGTGCTTCCGGGTTCCAAATCGGAACGGTATCGCATGATGGTCATGCTGAACTACTCACTTGAAGGCACAGCATACGGAGGCGACTATGACCAGCAAATCGGTGCGCTGTGGATTGCTCCCAACCGTGTACAAGACAAAAAGCTGAACTGTATCGCCCACGAACTCGGACACAGCTTCCAGTCGCAAATCGGCTGCGACGGTCAGGGCGAGTCGTGGAGAGGAGGCGGAATATTCGAGATGACCTCTCAATGGATGTTGTGGCAAGTGAATCCGGAATGGGTGACGGATGAGCATTATCATTGGGAGGGTTTCAAACAACACATCAATCTGCCATTCCTGCACGGCGAAAACATCTACCATTCGCCATACGTCCTTGAGTATTGGGGTATGAAACGCGGTCTGACAGTCATGGGCGACTTGTTCCGTCACGGTCGTAGAGGCGAAGACCCGACAATGACATACATGCGTCTGTTTGGGCTGAGTCTCGACGATATGGCAGACGAAATGTACGACTGCTACTCACGTCTGATTACATTCGACTTTCCCCGTGTGAAGGAAAGTCACAAGAAATATGCCTGCGAACTTAAAACCAACTATATACACAGCGATACGGAGTTTGTGCCGATGCCGAAAGAAGTTCCCTATACGTATGGTTTCAATGTCTTGGAACTGCCTGTAGAAAACGGAAAAGGCATAAAACTGTCATTTGAAGGAACCGGCGACAAGAACAAAGACGGATACAGGTATGGCATTGTAGCTACAGACGCAGACGGAAATGCCCGATACAGCAAGGTATGTTCTGCATTCAAAGGAAAACTCGCATATAAACCGGAGAAAGGAACAGAAAAGATGTTCCTTGTTGTGGTCGGGTATCCTAAAGACCGGTATCAACCGATAACAGGAAATCCATACGAACATAAGGGCAAGGAAGAAGCAAGAACGTTCAACTACAAAGTAAAAATCGAGAAATAGATCAATTCTTAATATTACATCCATTCCAAACTAAAAAATCACACGCTGAAATGAAAACTTACACAATCGCCGCAGCATTGGCATTATATGTGTCAGTTCCGGCTATGGCAAACAACAAGACATACCATATTACCTCCCCGGACAAACAAATTCAAGTTGAAATCAAGATTGGCAAAACCATCACCTATTCACTTACAGACAGGGGCAACGTATTAATGCGCAACAACCGCATCGGATTCAATCTTTCGGGAAAAGGAGACATGGCGGAAAATGCAAATGTAACTTCAAAGAAGAACGGAAGAAAAGAAGAAGTGGTCAAAACATTCCTTTACAGGCAATCAGAGATAAAGGAAGCATACAACTACATATCCATAAACCTGAAGAGCGGAATCAATATTGAGATGCGGGCATACGACGAAGGTATAGCCTATCGTCTGTCAACCATAAAGCATTCTTCAGACACTTACTATACGGTAGATTCGGAAATCGCTGAATTTAATTTCACGTCCGACTGCACGGCATGGCTGCCCTACTCTACCAATGAAAAGAACCAGATGGCAATGGCATTCCAAGCCACTTACGATGTAGCTCCGTTGTCGCAGGCAAAAAAGACACTCGCCTTTCTTCCGGCAACAGTTGATTGCGGCACAGCCAAACTGACAATCATGGAAAGCGATCTCGAATCCTATCCGGGAATGTTTCTGAAGGCAAACGGCACCTCGCTCACCGGTGAATTTGCCAAATATCCGAAGACTACCGACTTTTATCCTTGGAGACAGCAAGAATATGTTACCTCGACAGAGAACTATATTGCAAAGTGCAAGGGAAACCGCAACTTCCCGTGGCGAATCATCGCCGTCAGCCATGACGACAGAGAAATGCCGGTGAACAATCTCGTCTATGCCCTTGCTTCGCCCAACAGGATAGGAGACACGTCATGGATAGAATCCGGTATGGTGTCGTGGGACTGGTGGAACGACTGGGGACTCAGCGAAGTTGACTTCAAAGCCGGAATCAACATGGACACATACAAGCACTATATAGATTTCGCATCTGAGAACGGCTTGGAATATATCATACTCGACGAAGGATGGTATAATCCTAAAAGCGGAAACATGCTTGTCACAATACCGGAAATAAACCTGCCTGAGCTTGTTGCGTATGCCCGGAACAAGAATGTCGGAATCATACTATGGACTGTGTTCAACGTTCTTGACAAAAATCTGGAAGAGGCATGTAGCAAATATGCCGCCATGGGAATAAAAGGATTCAAAGTCGATTTCCTTGACCGCGACGACCAGCAAGGTGTGGAGATGGTTTACAGAATAGCGGAAGCATGTGCAAAGCATAAGTTGGTGCTTGACCTCCACGGCATTTACAAACCAACAGGAATCAATCGCACATATCCGAACATTATCAATTTTGAAGGTGTATTTGGTATGGAGGAAGCAAAATGGAGCAAGGCAGACGAGAAAGACATGCCGCTCTATGATGTGACATTCCCGTTCATACGTATGCAGACCGGATTTGTGGATTTCACGCCCGGCGGAATGCGCAACGCTTCAAAAAAAGATTTCCAACCGGTCTATTACAATCCGATGACAATGGGTACACGCTGCCACCAGCTTGCCATGTATATCATCCACGACTCTCCGCTGACCATGCTTGCAGACAACCCGACAATTTACAAGAAGGAAAAGGAATGTACAGACTTTATATCTTCAATACCCACAGTCTTTGAGCAGACAACGATTCCGCTTGGAAAAATAGGAGAATATATCGTGACTGCACGGAAATCAAAAGGTACATGGTATGTAGGAGGACAGACCAACTGGGATGCACGCGACATTGAACTGCATCTGGACTTCCTTCCGGCAAACACGAAATATGAAGCTGTCATATTCTGTGACGGCATCAATGCAGACAAGGTAGCGACAGATTACAAAGTGATAAGACAGACAGTGGACAACGAATCCCATGTATCCATACATCTGGCATCCGGAGGAGGATTCGCAATGAAACTGACAAAGAAATAACAGCAAACAAACTTTTTTTTCATCAAGTTATCGCATCTTGCCACCTATTTACAGTATATCCACAAGATGCGATAACTCGTGTTTTCAGCTACAGCTATTCAAAATATGAAAATATTACTGCTTGGTGATTACAGCAATGTCCACTGGACATTATCAGAAGGATTACGCAAACTCGGACATCAGGTGTGTGTCATCTCTGACGGTGACAGCTGGAAGAACTATCGGCGCGACATAGACCTGCGTCGTCGTTCACTCGGTAAATTAGACATCATACGCTATATGGCGGACATCATACGTACACTCCCACGCATGAGAGGATATGACATCGTGCAACTTATCAATCCTGTTTTTCTGGACTTGAAGGCAAACAAAATACTCCCCTTCTACAAATACATACGCAGGAACAACGGAAAAGTATTTCTCGGAGCATTCGGCATGGATTACTACTGGGTCAAGACCTGCCTTGACTGCAAAACATTCCGCTACTCCGATTTCAACATAGGAGAAAGGCAGCGTACAGACGAACCGTTCAACCAGCCGTTCATCGAAGACTGGCTTGAAGGAGAAAAGACAGAAATAAACAAAATCATCGCAAAAGACTGTGACGGCATAATATCCGGGCTTTATGAATATGATTGCTGCTACCGTCCCTATTTCCCGGACAAGACCCACTTCATTCCTTTCCCCATCAATATGGAACACATCGTCCCCATCAAACATGACGGGCACAAAGGAGTACGTTTTTTTGTAGGCATACAGAAAGGACGTTCCGAATATAAAGGCACGGACATCATGCTCCGTGCGCTCGAAAGAGTGGCAGCAAAACACCCCGACAGATGTGAAATCATCAAAGTTGAATCCGTACCGTTTGAGACGTACCAGAACCTGATGAACAGCAGTGATGTGCTGCTCGACCAGCTCTACTCCTATACGCCTGCCATGAATGCCTTGTTGGCAATGGCAAAAGGAATTGTGCTCGTAGGTGGCGGAGAAGAAGAAAATTATGAGATACTCGGAGAAAAAGAGCTGCGTCCCATCATCAATGTGCTTCCTGATGAAGAAGATGTGTACAACAAACTGGAGCAACTGGTTCTCCACTCCGAAAATATGCCGGAACTGTCAAAGCAGAGTATAGAATACATACGTCGTCATCACGACCACATAAAGGTAGCCCGGCAATATCTTGATTTCTGGACAAGCAAATAAACAAGAGAAATATGGACAAGAACCACACATCGGTTGACATTCTTATCTGCACGCTCAATGAAGGGATTAAAGATGTAGCGTCTGTAATGATAGAAGAGCGAGAGAATATAAGGTACATTGTGTCCATGCAATACACGGACAAAAAATACCTGAAAGATATTCCCGACATATTACAAACGAGAAAAGATGTCAGCATATACACACTGGAGGGGCGCGGACTTTCCCGAAACCGGAATCACGCTCTGTCGAAATCGAATGCGGATATCTGCGTCATCACAGACGACGATGTGCGATACAAACCTGCATATATCGACACCATCCTGCAAATCTATGCCTCCAACCCACACACAGACATCGCACTCTTCCAAGCAACATCAAGCGAAGGAATATTCCACAAGAGATACCCGGAAAGCCGGATGAGCTATGCAGAAGCAGAACGGCATGGCTACTCCCCCTCTTCTGTAGAAATCACATTCCGCAGAAAGAAGATACAAGAAGCGGGCATCCGGTTCAATGAACATTACGGACTCGGGGCTGACTATCTTATTTCAGGCGAAGAGTCTGTATTCTTGAAAGATGCGGAAGACGCAAAGCTGGCGGTAGAATATTTTCCTTATATCATAGCAGAAACTCCGCTCAACACCACCGGCGAGCATTTCCTTACGGACACACGGGTGCAGCGTTCCAAAGGAGCCACGTTCTGCTACTGTTATGGAACAGGAAAGGCAGCGTATCTCTGTTTGAAAGAAAGCGCATTCTATCTATTGCATAAAGGTGTCAATCCGTTTCCTCTGATGAAGAACATGTTTGACGGTATCATTTATTGTAAGAACTTTGTATGGAAACAAAAAACAGCGACATCACAGTCGTAATCCCTGTATATAACCGGATAAATTTTCTCCCCGACACACTGCAAAGCATACTGAAGGCTTCCCGTCAATGTCCGTCGTTCATGCCGGCAATCATTCTCGTTGACAATGGTTCTACAGACGGTTCTCATGAATATATCCGACAGTTCAAGGAAGAACTTCCGGATGATGATATTGTCGTGGCGCAGGAATGCAGACAAGGTGCTTCCTTTGCACGCAACAAAGGACTGGAACTTTGCAAGACGGAATACATCTACTTCTTTGACTCTGACGACGAATTTTCTTCCTCTTTCTTTCAAGAAACGGAAACGCTGTGCAAAGACAGAAACGAATACGACGTAATCATGCTGACAACAAATCAGTGCATCGGAGAGAAGACACAGGTAAGACCTTTCAAACAGACAAGCAATCCGGCCATGCAGATTCTGAGCGGAATGCTGAGCACACAATCCATGATTTTCAAGACAGACTTCCTAAGAAGTATCGGCGGATGGGACACCCGCCTTCTGACTTGGGACGATTGGGAACTCGGTATCAGAACCATGTTTGCCTACCCGAAATCCATCTGGTATGCGCGTACCCCATTCCACCGCATCATCATACACCCGGACAGCATCACCGGAAGCTGTTTCTCGGAAAGAATCCACTACATAGAGAAAGCGTTAAAAGCGGCGGCAGCCACAATCAACCACGCTCCCGATACAGATTCCCACAAAAAGCAAGCTTCTGCCGCCCTCTTCTACCGCATGAAAATACTTGCCGGTCATCTTCTGGCGGAAAAAAATCCGGAGGCAGCAGACCGCATTGAAGCTTTAGCTTCGGAAATACTTCCTGCTCCCTCACTTTTAAGAAACACTCTCGGCTATCTATTAAAAGAATATGTAGCCTACGGAGGAAGAGGCGGATGGAGGATTGCATACGCAATAACCGGAAACTTGGCTTGATTTGCCGATAGCACCTCCGGTTTCACCCGTTACACGCAGCGACAAAACTCATACATTCTTCATGGACAAGGCAAGACGACCGCGCTCCATGTCTATACTTATGACACGCACTTTTACGTGCTGATGCAACTGCACCACCTCTGTCGGGTCTTTCACAAACCTGTCCGCAAGCTCCGAAATGTGTACAAGTCCTTTGGTATGCACCCCGACATCGACAAAACATCCGAAGTTGGTGATGTTGGTCACAATGCCCGGCAGCACCATCCCTTCCTTCACGTCTTTCAGTTCTTTCACATTTTCATCGAAAGAAAAGGCGGTCAGCGGCTGTCGCGGATCGCGAGAAGGCTTCTCAAGCTCTTTCATTATGTCTTCAAGTGTAGACAGACCCACGTGGCCACTGACATACCGGTGTATGTCTATACGTTGGCGGATGCTTTTCTCCGCCATAAGCTCCTCCACACTGCAGTGCATGTCATGCGCCATCTGCGCCACGATGTGATAGCTTTCCGGATGGACAGCCGAATTGTCGAGAGGTTCCATACCGCCTTCAATGCGCAAGAATCCTGCCGACTGCTCAAAAGCCTTCGGACCGAGCTTTGGCACTTTGAGCAATTCCCGACGAGACTTGAAAGCTCCCTTCTCTGCACGATAGTTCACTATGTTCTGAGCTATGGCAGGACCCAAACCGGACACATACATGAGCAGATGCTTGCTTGCCGTATTTACATTGACACCCACCTTATTCACACAGTTGACCACAGTCCGGTCAAGTGCCTGCTTCAGTTCTGTCTGGTTCACATCCTTCTGATACTGCCCCACCCCTATTGAGTTCGGGTCAATCTTCACCAGCTCCGCCAGAGGATTCATAAGACGGCGACCTATCGAGACAGCCCCGCGCACAGTCACATCATAGTCGGGAAATTCTTCACGCGCCACCTTGGAAGCCGAATAGATGGAGGCTCCGTCTTCACTGACCACATATATCTGAATACTTTGAGGCAGTCCGAGTCCGCGCACGAAATCTTCCGTTTCACGGCTTGCCGTGCCATTCCCTATCGAAATAGCCTCCGTCTTATATTGCTTGACAAGTGTCCACAGTTTGTTTCCGGCAGCCGTCCGCTCATGCTTGGGAGGATGCGGATAGATGGCTTCGTTGTGCAGAAGATTACCTTCCGCATCGAGACAGACCACCTTGCACCCTGTTCTGAATCCGGGGTCAATGGCAAGCACACGTTTCTGCCCGAGAGGCGGCGACATCAGCAGCTGTTCAAGATTGCGGACAAATATGCGTATCGCCTCCTTGTCGGCAGTTTCTTTCGACAGGTTGGCAAATTCCGTCTCGATGGAAGGCTTCAGAAGACGCTTGAACGAGTCTGCCACTGCGTCAGCGACATATCCCGCCGACTCCGACCGGTTCCTGACAAACTGCCTGTTCAACCGTTCCATACATACCTCGTCGTCCCCTCTGATGCTGATACGGAGCACACCTTCCGCCTCGCCGCGCCGCATGGCAAGCAGACGATGCGAGGCGCAACGGGCAAGCTTCTCCGAAAAGTCGAAATAGTCGCGGAATTTCTGCCCTTCCGTCTCTTTTCCTTTTATTACCTTTGATGAAATCACCGCACCTTGACGGAAGTTGTTGCGGACCACATTTCTTGCACGATCATCCTCACTGACCGTCTCGGCCATGATGTCCATCGCCCCTTTCAACGCTCCGGCTGTGTCCGGCACATCTTTTTCCTTGCAGACATACATGGCTGCCTTCTTCTCCACATCCCCGTCAGTCTGCCACATCAAGAACTGTGCAAGCGGTTCAAGCCCTCTTTGTCTCGCCACCTCCGCACGAGTACGTTTCTTGGGCTTATACGGCATGTAGATGTCTTCCAATTCCGTAGAGTCCCATGACGACTCTATGCGCCTGCGAAGCTCTTCGGTCAGCTTTCCCTGCTCTGTGATGGCAGACAATATCGTCTGCTTCCGTTTCTCTATCTCCTTCAGTTTGTTAAACTTGTCACTGATTGCCGCCACCTGCACTTCATCGAGCGCACCGGTCATTTCTTTTCTGTATCGGCTGATGAACGGAATCGTACAACCTTCTTCAAGCAGCGTGAGTGTGTTCTCCACCCTGCGCTCCTCTATCTTCAGTTCCTGTCCTATCAGTCTCGGAAAAATCGTATTCATGAATTATCTTTTTTACATTGCCCGACAAAGATAAGGCTGATTGTGCAATCCGGCAATTATTATGGGGATAATCGGAAAAACAATCAAAATTATTTCATTGTGGTTCTTCGGTGTATTCGATGTTTTTATGTGGTTGTTTTAATTTCCTTGTATATATTTAGTAAGGTGTTCTCAACAGACTACTCATGTATATTTGGCAGGTTGTTCTCGACAGACTACTCCTACAGTTTTTGGGTGGTTGTATTCGACAGACTCCTCCGTCGCTACCGCGCCACCTCCCCTAACTTAGGGGAGGAGCCAAG
>JAJPZU010000049.1 GCA_021204165.1 Prevotellaceae bacterium | reverse complement strand
CTAAGTTAGGGGAGGTGGCGCGGTAGCGACGGAGGAGTCTGTCGAATACGTCTGCTAATATGCACAATTTCAAAATGACAAAGTGATGTTTTAGCATGTTTAAGTTGAGTATATTCGCAGACTCCTTATGTGTGACTTGTATATATTAGCAGACATGGGAAGTCTGCCTATAACCCCCACGGATTTATCAGACTACACTTCCCGGATGAGCCCCAAGCAACTGAAGAATCCGGACAAATCCATGCCAAACTACCGAGCAAAACCATGCCAAATTACCGAATTTTAAATTATTTGGTTATCTTTGCAGGTATAAAATTGATACTACGCGCATGAAAGCACCTGCATTCAAAATGATATTAACGGCAACCGGCGAGTATGCCTACCGCCGTCCGGACGATGGGATTTACATTGTCCCGATAGGATGTCTGAAACAGTAGTTTTATAAAACGAAGTTCTAAGCAGGAGTCTGCCGAATGTAACCACACTCAAATAAATATCCCGGCAAACAGATGGAAGGAGTTGAGAGGCAAACTAAAAAAATCAAATAAAAGTAGCGGTAATCCCAATTTTCTTTATTAATTTTGCGGAAATATAACAAAACTAACAGTCTGTCATGGTATTTACAGCACAACAGATAGCATCTTTTACCGGCGGGACAATAGAAGGAGACGAGAACGCATCAGTAAGCACTTTTGCCAAGATTGAAGAGGGAGTGCCTAATGCTTTATCCTTCCTCGCCAATCCACAATATGAGCATTATATATATGAAACGAAATCAAGTATAGTGCTCGTAAACCGCGACTTCAAGCCCTCACAACCGGTCAACACCACTCTCGTGAGAGTAGATAACGCATACGAATCTGTAGCCAAACTGCTGACTCTGTACCAGAGTATGCAGGAAAGGAAAACCGGAATAAGCGACCAAGCATACATATCACCTTCCGCCACTATCGGCGAAGACTGCTATATCGCTCCGTTTGCCTACATAGGCGACCATGTGAACATAGGGCGCGGCTCTTCTATATATCCGAACACCGTGATAGGCGACGGGGCAAGTGTGGGAGAAGACTGCACTGTCTATCCCAACGTGACCATCTACCACGGATGCAAGATTGGCAACAGGGTGGTTCTTCATGCCGGAACTGTGATAGGAGCAGACGGATTCGGATTTGCTCCGACTCCGGAAGGCTACGAAAAGATTCCGCAGATAGGCATCGTGACAATAGAAGACGACGTGGAGATAGGTGTCAACGCTTGTGTTGACCGCTCCACGATGGGCAGCACCATCATCAGACGCGGTGTGAAGCTCGACAATCTCGTGCAGATAGCCCACAATGTGGAAGTAGGCAGCCACACGGTCATGTCGTCGCAGACAGGTGTGGCAGGAAGCGCGAAAGTGGGCGAATGGTGTATGTTCGGAGGTCAAGTAGGCATTGCCGGTCACATAAAAGTGGGCGACCGCACCCATATAGGCGCACAGTCAGGTGTTCCCGGCGGCAATGCGGCGCGCCGAGGCGGAGCTACCCTGATGGGCTATCCGGCAGTCGATCATAAATTGTTCGCGCGCCAGTCTGCCGCCATGAAAAGTCTGCCGGACATGTTTGCAGAGATGGCACAGCTGAAACGTGAAATAGAAGAATTGAAAAAGAGTATTAAAGCATAAGAAGGTATGCCGCTCTATATGGGAACGGAACAATGTCCGCCCATCATTGCGGGCGACCTGCAACAAGGCATCATGCCGGCAGAGGAAGCAAGGAAAGAGCGGGGCATCTTTGAAAAAAGCAATAAATATATATATGCAGAAACAAATCACACTGAAAGATAGTTTCGTGCTGAAAGGCAAAGGTCTTCACACGGGACAGTTCATCACTGCCACTTTCACTCCTACACCCGAGAACCACGGCTA
The DNA here is from genome assembly GCA_021204165.1 of Prevotellaceae bacterium. Taxonomy (GTDB): domain Bacteria; phylum Bacteroidota; class Bacteroidia; order Bacteroidales; family Bacteroidaceae; genus RGIG8745. The sequence continues at coordinate 3,093 of JAJPZU010000049.1, read as the reverse complement.
CAAGATACAGCGTACAGACCTCGAAGGGGAGCCTGTCGTGGAGTGTATAGCCGAAAATGTCGGCGACACGCAGAGGGGTACAGTGCTTGTCAAAGGCGACATCAAGATAAGCACCATTGAACATGCGATGGCCGCGCTCTATGCTTCCGGCATAGACAACTGTCTGATAAAACTTGACGGCCCGGAAATGCCTATCCTCGACGGAAGCGCGGCATTGTTCATGCAGGAAATAGAAAAGACCGGAATTGTGGAGCAGAACGCCAACAAGGATTTTTATGTGGTGAAGCACAAGATGGAAATCAAAGGCGAGAACGGCGAACATATCATTCTCGTGCCGGACGACGAGTTCTGCGTCAATGCCATGATTGCCTTCAACTCCAAGATACTGGCAAGCCAGTTTGCCACACTCAACTCACCGGCTGAGTTTGCATCGGAAATCGCATCGGCGCGTACATTCGTGTTTGTACGCGAAATAGAACCGTTGTTGCAAGCCGGACTCATCAAAGGAGGAGACCTCGACAACGCTATCGTCATCTATGAAAACGAACTGCCGCAAGACCGTTTCGACAGTCTTGCAGACAAGATAGGCATTCCGCACAAGGATGCTTCCCAGCTCGGCTACCTCAACAACAAGCCTTTGACATGGCCTAACGAGACAGCGCGCCACAAGCTTCTTGACATCATCGGCGACCTCGCACTCATAGGCAAGCCTATCAAAGGAAGGGTGATTGCCACCAAACCGGGACACACCATCAACAACAAGTTCGCAAGGGAGATAAGGAAAGACATACGCAAGCATGAAGTGCAATGTCCGAACTACAACCCGAATGAAGAACCGGTGATGGACGTGAACCGCATACGCGAACTTCTGCCTCACCGCTACCCTATGCAGCTCGTGGACAAGATTATCGCCATCGACGAGAACTACATCATAGGTGTGAAGAATGTAACTTCCAACGAACCTTTCTTCACGGGACATTTCCCGCAGGAGCCGGTGATGCCGGGAGTATTGCTCATTGAGGCGATGGCACAGGCGGGCGGTCTGCTCGTACTGAACACATTGCCGGACCCGGAACGGTTCTCAACCTATTTCATGAAAATAGACAATGTGAAGTTCCGCCGCAAGGTGGTTCCGGGCGACACCCTCATCTTCAAGGTGAAGCTGCTGTCTCCTGTCCGCCGAGGCATCTCGTCGATGCGCGGACTGATATTCGTGGGAGACACGATTGTTGCAGAAGCTGAGTTCACGGCACAGATTGTGAAAAACAAATAAAGGGTTCAGCCCATTGAGTGTTCAGAACCAAAGACACAGCAACAAGATGCACCAACCAACAAAACAGAATATAGAAACTAAAAACAAAGAATAATGTCAGAAATAAGCCCATTAGCATTCATTGACCCGGAAGCCAAAATCGGAGAGAACTGTAAAATCGGTCCGTTTTGCTTTATAGACAAGAATGTAATCATTGGAGACAACAACGTACTGATGAACAGCGTCACCCTTCTCTCCGACACTCGCGTCGGAAACGGAAACACATTCTTCCCCGGTGCCGTTATCGGTGCCATTCCGCAAGACTTGAAGTTCAGAGGAGAAGAAACGACTGCTGAAATCGGCGACAACAACAATATACGAGAAAACGTAACTATTCACCGTGGTACAGCCTCCAAAGGAAAGACTGTGGTGGGAAACAACAACCTTATCATGGAGAATGCCCATGTCGCGCACGACTGTCTGGTGGGTAGCGGCATCATCATGGGCAACTCGACAAAACTGGCAGGCGAAGTAGTCATTGACGACAATGCGATTCTCAGCGGTGTCGTACTCGTTCATCAGTTCTGCCATATAGGCGGCTATACAATGGTTCAGGGCGGAAGCCGTACCAGTAAGGACATCCCTCCTTTCATCATCGGCGGAAAAGAACCTATCGCGTATGCAGGACTGAACATCGTGGGACTTCGCAGACGCGGTTTCAGTGCCGAACTGATTGAAAACATCCACAACGCTTACCGCTTGGTGTACAACAGCAACCTGACTGTATCTGAAGCCGTGGAACAGATTCGCAAAGAAATTCCAATGAGCAAGGAGATAGAATATATTGTCGATTTCATCAGCTCTTCGCAAAGAGGAATCATCAGATAAGACTGTGTGAGACCACGGAACAACAAGACCGTATAGAGACCGGGGAGCAGATGTCCCCTTCTACTCGTTTACTTATAATATAAGATTATCAATATGGTTTATAGATTTACTATCATTTCCGACGAAGTAGATGATTTCGTCAGAGAGATAAAGATTGATTCCGATGCAAAGTTCTTGGAACTGCACAAACTGATACTCAGTTCGTGCGGATATAAGGACGATCAGCTCACCTCATTCACTATCTGCGAGAACGGATGGGAGAAAGGTCAGGAAATAACCCTTGAAGAAATGGACACCGATTCGGATGTCGATTCATATATAATGGCTGAGACGGAAATCAGTGAACTTCTGGATGAAGAGAAGCAGCATTTGCTCTACACATTCGACCCTCTCGCAGACCGTTGCTTCTTCATTGAGCTTTCCGAAATAATTACGGGAAAGAGTCTTGCCAAAGGAAAAGTCACACGAAGTGAAGGTAATGCGCCTGAACAATGTATTGATTTTGACGCTCTGCTTGCAAAGGCACCTGTTGCCACTACCATTGATGACGATGACGACCTCTTCGGAAGTGACATATCTGACGAGGACATTAACCTCGAAGGGCTTGACATAAGTGAAGGAGAACCTTATCAATAAGGTATGTCCTCATTTTTAGCGGGTGCATTCACTAATACGCATCCTGCTGGTTGCTATCTCCAATTACCTCATTGCACTAACACCCAATACGGTAACTTGGCTCCTCCCCTAAGTTAGGGGCAATTGCGGAATAGGAGCAATTGGGGAGCTTGCGACGGAGGAGTCTGTGAGTACAACCGTATCAGAATGTATTCACAGACTCCTCATATATGTTTAGCAGGAGGTGTTCACAGACTCCTCATGTAGATTTAGTGGGAGGTCTTCGACAGACTCCTCCGTCGCTAACGCGACACCTCCCCTAACTTAGGGGAGGAGCC
>JAJPZU010000113.1 GCA_021204165.1 Prevotellaceae bacterium | reverse complement strand
CCCTAAGTTAGGGGAGGTGGCGCGGTAGCGACGGAGGAGTCTGTCGAGAACACCCTGCTAATATATACAATTCATACATGAGGAGTCTGTCGAAAACATTCTGCTAAATATACATGAGGAGTCTGTCAAGAGCATTCTGCTAAATATACACGGAGGAGCCAGTCGAACACCCACTAAATAGGTAACTTCCAATTTGCAAAATCTTTGCTTTCAGATGTCCTCGACACACAGAAACCTTTTTTTTAGAAAAAAACGAATGCAGAATTGTTAATGAACAACGAAAGCCCTATATTTGCATGATTCAATACGTCCACTGACGTCATTGCAGATACAGAATTATTGTTTAATCATAAAAAAAATAGAATTATGGGATTCTTGACAAGCGACAAGCTCGTGATTGTTGGAGCAGCAGGTATGATTGGCTCTAACATGGTACAGACAGCCCTCATGATGGGTCTTACTTCAAACATCTGCCTCTACGACGTATTCTCTCCGGAAGGAGTAGCAGAAGAAATGCGTCAGAGCGGTTTCGACGGTGTAAACATCACAGCAACTACAGACGTGGCTGAAGCATTCAAGGATGCTAAGTATATCATCTCTTCAGGAGGTGCTCCACGTAAGGCAGGAATGACTCGCGAAGACCTTCTCAAGGGCAACTGCGAAATTGCAGAGCAGCTCGGAAAGAACATCAAGACTTACTGTCCTGACGTTAAGCATGTGGTTATCATCTTCAACCCGGCAGACCTCACAGGTCTTGTAACACTCCTCTATTCAGGTTTGAAACCATCACAGGTTACTACTCTTGCAGGTCTCGACTCTACTCGTTTGCAGAGTGCACTGGCAAAGAAGTTTGGTGTAATGCAGAGCGAAGTTACGGGATGTGCCACTTACGGCGGTCACGGCGAGCAGATGGCAGTATTCGGAAGTGCAGTAAAGATTGCCGGCAAGCCTCTCAACGACCTCATCGGTACAGCAGACTTCACAGCTGAGGAGTGGGAACAGATGAAAGTTGACGTGACTAAGGGCGGTGCAAAAATCATCGAACTTCGCGGACGCAGCTCATTCCAGAGCCCTTCATACCTTTCAGTAGAAATGATTCGTTCAGTAATGGGCGGTGAGAAGTTCCGTTGGCCGGCTGGTACATACGTAAGTACAGACAAGTACAACCATATCATGATGGCTATGGACACTACTCTCGACGCAAACGGCTGCCACTACAATGTTCCTACAGGCACAGAGGATGAAGTAGCAAAACTCGATGCAAGCTATGCACACCTTTGCAAAATGCGCGACGAACTTGTTACACTCAACATTGTTCCGGAGATTGCAAAGTGGAGCGAAATCAACCCGAATCTCTAATTCCGGGGATTTCTGTTAAGACATAAAACAAGATATGCCAGATTAACATATCAAATCGGCATAGGGGCGGACACACGTGTTCGCCCCATGTTGTTACACATGGACACATTCATACCATAATATGCTCAAATTAGCCATTGTCATACTTAACTGGAACGGGAAAGAAATGATGCAGAAATACCTGCCATCCGTAATAGAATGCTCGGAAATGGAAGATGTGGAGGTCATCGTGGCAGACAATGATTCCACGGATGGCTCCGTAGAAATGTTACATCAGGACTTTCCGAACATAAGAACAACTGTGCTCGACCGCAACTACGGCTTCGCTGACGGATATAACCGCGCACTGGAAAACGTGGAATCGGAATATTACCTGCTTCTCAATTCGGATGTGGAAATAAGACAAAAGGAATGGGTCAAACCCATGCTTGAATATATGGACAAGCATCCTCAGACCGGTGCCTGCCAGCCCAAACTATTGTCGTTGAAACATCCCGACGAATTTGAGTATGCAGGAGGAGCGGGCGGATTCATCGACAAATACGGCTATCCGTTCTGCCGGGGCAGAATTTTCAACGTGGTGGAGAAAGACAAAGGGCAATACGACGATACCGTCCCACTCCTATGGGCAACCGGCGCCGCACTTTTTGTAAGAGCAGAAGACTATTGGGATGCCGGAGGTTTGGACGGACGCTTCTTCGCACACATGGAAGAGATAGACCTGTGCTGGCGCATACGCACACTTGGAAAGTCCGTTGTCTGCATTCCTCAAAGCACAGCCTACCATCTTGGCGGAGCCACACTTGGAAAAGAGAATCCACGGAAAACATTTCTCAATTTCAGGAATAACCTGCTCATGCTCTACAAGAACCTGCCGGAAAAAGACTTGCACACAGTGATGCGCACCAAATACTGGCTTGACATGCTTGCCGCATTCGTGTTCCTACTAAAAGGAGAAACGGGTAATTTCAAAGCTGTATGGCGCGCAAGAAAAGAATTTGAACAAATCCAGAAAGATTTTGCAGACGACAGGGCACGGAATCTGTCACGCAGCAAGACAGGACATGTCCCTGAGAGAAAAAGCTATTCAATCCTATGGCAGTTTTATATCAAAGGGCACAAAACATTCAAGGATTTGAATCCTGCTTGAACCTTATTTACCGGAATCGCGGACAAACAAGGTTCAAGCAACTTCTATATTCAATTTTATAGGTTCTCCTCGAAGAACTTTTCTATATACTCAAACGGAATTACATCCTTCCGGTCATAAAGGTCTGTATGGCTCGCACCGGGAACCACCATGAACACCTTGTTGTTTTCCTTGCCCGGTGTGACGGTCAGTTTCTTGTAGGCATCACTACCAAAATAGAATGAATGCGCCTTTTCTCCATGCAATATCATCACCGCATTCTCAATCTCTCCGGCACGGCTCATCAACGGAAAGTTTATCCACGGAATAGCCGACGTAGCATTACGTTCTCCATTTGAGTTGAGCGACCGAGGATGATAACCTCGTTCCGTCTTATAATAGTCGTGATAATCACGAAAGAACTTCGGTGCGTCTTCCGGCAGAACATCCGGTACACCGCCACCAAGTTTCGGTGTACCATTACGATAGTCCTCAGTACGCTGTGCCGACAGCTGTTTCCGAAGAGCATTGCGTGCCTCCACATTATCATCTGCATCAAAATATCCGTTGGCACTCACCCGGCTCATGTCGTACATGGTAGAAGCAAGTGTTGCCTTGATACGCGGATCGGATGCCGCAGCATTGATAGCAATACCGCCCCAGCCACAGATTCCGATAATGCCCACTTTCTCAGAATCCACATCAGGATTAGTGACAAGAAAGTCAACAGCCGCACAGAAATCCTCTGTATTAATATCGGGAGAGGTCATGTAGCGTGGCATTCCTCCACTTTCTCCCGTAAACGAAGGGTCAAAAGCAATTGTCAGAAAGCCTCTTTCCGCCATTTCCTGAGCATAAAGTCCCGCCGCCTGTTCTTTCACCGCTCCAAAAGGTCCGCAGACCGCAATTGCCGGAAGCTTTCCCGCCGCCTCTTTAGGCTTGTACATGTCGGCAGCAAGAGTGATGCCGTAACGATTCACAAACGTGACCTTACAGTGATTAACCTTATCACTTTTCGGGAAGGTCTTGTCCCATTCTTTTGTTAGTGTCAGATTTTCCATACTGTTCTTGTTTTCTTTCAGATTGAAGGCATTCAAGTCGGCAGCAACCGTTGTCAAGCTTAACATACCTGCAACCAGCAATTGTTTTACATTCATATTATATTCCGTTAATTATAGGATGTTCACCCGCAGCCACGATTGCAGTGATATTCTGTGATAAAACTCAAGAAACCATATACACCCTTAGTTCACCACAGCAGTCGGCGCCACACCGAACTCCTTTTTGAAAGCTGCCGAGAAATGAGAAGGATTACGGAAGCCAACCTCCGCATATACATCCACCACTCTCTTTCTGCCGGTTTTCATAAGCTCGTATGCTTTTTCAAGTCTCTTTTTCATCAGCCATTTCTCCGGTGTAAGATCACTTATCTTCTTGAAATCACGCTTGAAAGTGGCAAGACTGCGCCCTGTATAGTGTGCGATTTCTTCAATACTCAAATCACACATGAAGTTTTCTTCCATAAAACCGAGTATATCTATCTTCCACGGTTCATTAAAATCAAACATGGTAGGCACGAATCTTTCATCTATCGCCAGCAAAGCCATAAGCCCCTCCTGCAACTTCAGCTCCATGAAATTATCCTTCGGTTTCACATCAGGATTAAAATAAGGAGTCATCGAAGCAAAAAGACTGGCAAGTTCCACTGTGTCAGGCAGCTTTATCACCCCATTATCCAGTTTCTTTGTCCTTACCTGAACTTTGTTCAATGAAAGCTGACTGTACATTTTCCGAAGGAAACCACGCGTAAACATAAGGAATATGCCGCAATAGCGTTCTCCGTTATATGTCTTCTTATACATTGTTATGCGATAATCTCTCGGAATAAACACACATTCACCTTTATGAACATGAATCTTCTCCGTCCCATTGTCCAACACCATCTCACCCGAATAAACATAATTGAGCGCGTATTCACGAGAGCGGTGTACGCAACCGCTCAAATCATCATAGAAGAAGCTGTAAAACACATTGTTGTAGTTAAATATCAGCTTCATCGGACCGGATTTATCATTTTGTTCTGTTGCCATACTTCTGATTGTATTTCCGGCTACAAAATTAGACATAAAAATCTGCCCAACAATTTCTGACAGGCTCAAATATAATATTCCAAAAGCTCAAATCGCTCACTATTCAACAAGATTTCTCACTGCACCGTTTTTCATTTCTTACTGCACAGATATCTTTATTCTACCGGCAATTTCAACTTGGCAAAAGACGGTCTTTCGGTAATTTAGAGGGTCTTTTTGGTTGTTTTCTCAAAGTCTCATACCTCACCTTGAAAAGACTATGATGCGGATATATAGCACTGACAACCAAGACAGCCCCCTCATATATATTTAGCGGGTGTGTTCACAGACTCCTCATGTGTTGTGTTGGATGCTTTGTGGGTGTATTCGACAGACTCCTCATGTGTGACTGGTATATATTTGCAGACGTATTCGACAGACTCCTCATACGTGACTTGTATATATTTGCAGATGTATTCACAGACTCCTCCGTCGCTACGCGCCACCTCCCCTAACTTAGGGGAGGA
>JAJPZU010000035.1 GCA_021204165.1 Prevotellaceae bacterium | reverse complement strand
AAAAGCAAAACAAGAAATATTATCAAATAAACATTCTGAAATTACAAAAGAGTATCGTAAACGAAGAATGTATTTGATGATTTCTATGGTTGGAATGGTATATGCGGTTTTTGGTATTATGTTCTATATTTATCAGAACAACACATATGATATTACCAAAGACATTGGTCTTATAATTGCCACATTAGGAACAATGATGGCTATAATAGGGTTTATCTATATTCAAATAACAAATACAAAGAACCGAGAAATAATTGTTAGAACTAATATGGCAGACAATAATAGTTCTGAATTTGAAATTGTTAGGAAGTGGCGTACTATCGAACAATTAAGCACAACGCTGATGTTAAAAGATGGGATTTCTAGCGACAGAGCAAAGTCTATAAATTTTATAGTGGAATTTCTTTCTCGACAATTGGCTAATACTATCAATATTCTTGATTTGAAAGAGTTGTTAATTGCAAGAAATAATATTGTGCATAAGGGTAAAACTTTTTCCAAATCAGAGCTGGAAGAAAAATTACTAGTTGCTAATAAAATTATAATTGAGTTAGAGAAAAGAATACACTCCTAAAAGGGTTTCTTTGTTATCTTTCTTTTCCGCCAATGGTTCACTGAAAGAAAGTAACGGCGGCAAGCAGCCGCCGTTCTCTATCAACTGGTTTTAAGGCTCTTTATGGACGTGTATTTCTCTAACCACACCTTTACCTGTTCCATGTTGTATTCGCCCGTGATAATTGCCGTATGGTCGTCTATAGCTACAAACCGGACACTCTCGTAGCTGTTTACCCTGCCTTGCAGGGAACAGACACCCCACGTGTCCACATCTTCAAAAACACTGCGGTCTATCCGGCTGATTGGCTCGCCGAAAACTACCGTCATTATCTGAAAGTCCGGTTTGTCCTCCAGCAGTTGCAAATGGTGCAACGTGCCGAACTCGTCAATTTTGCGCCCCCACGCCCACACATCATTATACAAATCATCGCCCCACTGGTGTGGGTGGTCGAAACGGACTTTGACTGCTGTGGAATGCTGGTCGTCTTGGATGTCCTCGATAACGCCCGTTACCATTAAGCCCGTAAAAATACACTCGCAACGCCTGCCGATAAGCTCCTTGTTTACTTCTGTTGTTTTCATGTCCCTAAAATTTACTTATTACTCTGTTATTTTTTTCGCTATCCACCCGTCACGCCTGCGGTGGCACTCTGCCAGCGTTTTAGCTACCGTGCTGAAAAGTTCGCCGTCCGTGTGGCGGTAGTCATATTGAAAATAAATCTGTCCCCTGAATGCGCCTAAGCAACATTTCACGTATTTTTCTTCTCCCGATGTTTGGGTGATGCTTACCCCGTTTTTGTTAAGTGACTGCATGATGTCTTATTTTTATGGTTATAAACTTGGTCGTTTTTAGCGGGCAGGGCTTCGACACCCCGCCCGGATTGGTTGTTATGCCGCACGGAACACAAAGCCGTCATCAAACCAGTAATCGCACATGAACAGGTCACGGGCAAACTTTTCATAATCGAAATAGGTCTTTGCGAACTCCGGCAGGTCGTAATATTCTTCTATGATTTCATAGGCGAAATCTTCTTCATCGTCATATTCCCCTTGATATTCATCCCGGAAATCCCGTACAAGGTCGTCCGCATCTTCCTCGCCCAAATCATGGCTTTTATAGTTGCACCACACGAAAAAGGCTTCCTGCTCGGTGTCGCTCAAATCCTCCACCGCATCACGCAAAGCGAAAAAGTTTTCAGAAATCCAGCTTTCAGAAATCAGGGCTTCCGGGATATTCTCGTAATCCTGAAACATATATTCCGCATCTTCCTCGTCCTTGTGCAGTTCCCGGCAGGCTTCGTAAAATTCTTCCTTGTCCGAATAATCCGAAAGGTTGAGCCATGCCCCAAACAATGAACCGTTATTGTACTTGGCGTAAGTGCCTACATAAACGCTTGCTGCTGATAATGTCGTTGCTTCCATATTGCTGTAATTTTTAAGTTTTTAATTTTATGCGGATTCGAGAGGTGAGGGAGTTGAAGTTTCACTGAACTTTTTTCCTGTTTCCCGTAAATCCGACTTTTTTTTATGCGTCTTCCGGTCGGGTCGGTCGTTTTCGTTTCACATAGGCTTAAAAGGGTAGTGTTTAGAGTTTGCAAGGTTTTGGGCAAAAAATACCTCGCAAGGCAGGGAAGATTTTTTCGCCAAACCGGAACGGCTCGACCTTGCAAAATCGTAAAGAACACGTAACTACTTTTGCCTATTGAAATGATTAAAACGGCTGTCCCGACTGGGGAGTGTGTAAGAGGAAGATTTACAGATAGGGAAACAGGGGAAAAGTGCTTGTTCCCTTTCATCCTTTAGGGAACACTCCATGCGGGCGGGAAAGGCAAGGGTATGGCAAGTTCACCTTGCGGTACGCTTGTGCGGGTTTCCAACGGCTCTTTTCACGAAAATCAGTCAGCCATGCCACGCACGGCTGGTGTTTCGGGGAATGTGCCAGTGGAAAAATAAAGAGAAGCGCACTAAAAAGAAAAGCCGAGCAAAATACTCGGCTAATATATTTATATAATTATTGTCTGGCGGCGGGGGTGTGGAACACAACTGCTCCATATTTCAGGTTCTCTTGTTCTATAAAGTGTGTCCGTTTTAATCCACAGATTTACCCCACCGTGTTCCACACCCCTTTAGCTTTAGAGATAAATTTAATTATTCTTGTTTTCATATGCTTCCTGTTTTTTAGGTTAATAAATAATTTACCAACGTTCAAAAGAACGTCTTTAATCGAAATCAGTAGAGAAACCAATTCCGCCCATGGAGGTAGCAGATTCAAACTCACTAAAAGAACAAAGATAGATTGCAGCCTTTTACTAAGACGATACAAAGTTATGAGTTCTTGTAATACTATGCAAAGTAAAGTACCACTAATTTAACAAAATCTATAAAAAGCTCTTGTTCCTATTAATCTGTCAGGGAACACTATAATATAGTGGACAGGAAAGGCAAAGGGTGCCAAAAAATCGTCTTTTGATACTCATGTGTGGGTTTCCAAAGGCTCTTTTCACGAAAAACACTCTGCGATTCCATGCGCCACTGGCGTTTCGGGGAATGTGCAGGTTGGAAAAGGATAAAAAATGCGGGTAGTCGGTGGACTGCCCGCAAAGTAGATGAATATACTTTATTGGAATATAGCTTGTTAGATGGAATTTCGTTACCGAAATCGTTACCTATTCGTTTTTGTCTCGGTTATAGGTAACGAAACCTACCGGACGGTGTTCTTTCTGTTGTTTCGACTGGCTTAGAAGCTGGGTAAGGGCTTGATACAGTTCGTTGAACTGTGCATCGGTGCTTACCTCCAGTTCCTCAATGCGCCTTAACAGCTCCTCGTAACCTATTACCATTTGGCGCATGAGGACGAAAGCCCGCATGATTGAAATGTTTACTTCTATGGCTACTTTGGAACGGAGAACTGAAGAAAGCATGGCTACGCCTTGTTCTGTGAAAGCCATAGGCAAGGCTGCGCCAAAGTTGTAGTCAGGAGGTATCACATTTTGTGATACCCCTATGGATAACAGCAAGTTGGCTTCTTCTTTGGAAAGTACAAACATAAAATCGCATGGAAAACGCTCGATATTGCGCTTGACCGCCTGCTTTAAGGCTCGTGTTTCCACTTGGTAGAGTTCTGCCAAATGATAATCGAGCATTACCCGGTAGCATCTTACTTCAAAAATTTTGTTTTGGATAATCTGTAAGTCCATAATCGTATATTTTAGGGGATTTAGTAATGTTGGAATAATAGTAAGGACTGGTCACAAATTGTGACCAGTTCCCAACAATCAAGATTACATAGCGACTTCCTTGTAAATCTTTTCGATGCCGACAAACTTCTTGTCAAGCCCCTGCATATCGCTGCCTATCTTGCTGTTAGTGATGCGGGCATAGATTTGGGTCGTTTCAATGTTCGTGTGTCCCAACATTTTAGACACCGTTTCAATAGGTACGCCCTTTGACAGCGTGGTAGTCGTTGCGAACGTGTGACGTGCAAGGTGAAATGTCAGGTTCTTTTTAATACCACACACAGCGGCAATCTCTTTCAGGTACACATTTAGTTTCTGATTACTGATTATGGGAAGTATCTTGCCATTCGGTAACTTACCCTTGTATTTTTTCAAAATCATCTTGGGAATATCCAGCAGGGGAACATTAACGTCCGTGTTGGTCTTTTGTCGTTTTGTCATTATCCAAAGGTTGCCGTCAAAAGATTTGCGAATGTTGTCTTGGGTAAGTCCGGCTACATCTATATAGGCAAGCCCGGTGAAGCAAGCAAAGACGAACAAGTCCCTGACGTGTTCCAGCCGCTCGGAAACCATTTTCTTTTTAAGGATAATTTTAATCTCGTCCTCTGTCAGATAACACCTGTCCACTTTTTCCAGCCGGATTTTATAATTGGCGAACGGGTCGTTCACCAGTATTCCATTGTTGCGGGCAATGATGATGATACGCTTGAAGAACTGCATGAACTTGGCGGTAGTGTTGTAGCCGCACTTGCAGGCAGTACGCAAATACAACTCAAAATCGGTAATGAACATCGGGGTAATCTCCTTAATGGATATGTCCGATACGGTGTACTTGCTGCGGATGAACTCGGCAAGGTGGCGGCGGGTGACTTCATACTTTCGGTAGGTCGCTATTGTCTTGGATATGCCGACCAACTGTTTCACATCGTCATTGTGCTTTTGGAACAGGGCAAGGATTGTTTCGTGGTTCTCGCTATGACCTAAAAATTCGTTCTTCACTTTCTCGGCGGTCACGTAGTTGTCACGCCGCTGCATTTCGTGGTAAATGGTGTTCAAGGATGCGTTTATATCATCCAGCATACGGTTTATGCGGCTGGCTTCCGAAGTACGTCCGGTAGCCTTGCCCATTTTACCGTCCCAAATAGAGGGCAGCACGTCCAGCTTGGTATTAAAACGGCTTGCCATGCCGTCCACTGTGATACGGGCGAAAAGGGGGTCAGCGAATTTTTCCGGTGGGCGGCAGGCGGTGTCGGGGTATAGTGTTATCTTTGCAGAATGAAATCAGATATGTTACTTCGTG
>JAJPZU010000077.1 GCA_021204165.1 Prevotellaceae bacterium | reverse complement strand
TCCTTCACCACGGCCGCCAGCACGTGCGTCTTGCCGGTGCCCGTGGGCATCTGCACCATCACGCTGCGGCAGCTCCGCCACTCCTCGTGCAGGCGGCGGATGATGTCCGACTGACAGTCATGAAGACGGATGATATTCATAACCCTATCAGTTATAATAAATTATGATAATAGAACAGGTGCTTTTTATAGTATGTTATTCAGAATCTTCTTTTCGAATATTGCTTGACATTCAAGCTTTTGCAATATAGAGTTATTGTATCTCAAAAACCAAGGTTTATTTATATTAGTAAAGAAACTAAGGTTATCTTTTTTGTTTCAACATCCAAGTGAAATATTTTTCGTGTTCGTCTATTAGTTTCTTCCATGAGTATTCTTTACGAATCACTTCTATATTATTTTGCGTAAACTGTTCCTTTTTTTGTGCTGCTAACACATCTATATTATTCAAAATATCAATAACGTCAGTCGAGGACGGATAGTAGATTGCATTTTCTCCAAGTACAGCCTTATTAAAAATATTGTCATGTGCAAGTATAAAGCAATCGCTTGCCATTGCTTCCAGTAATGAAGGGTTAGTACCGCCAACACTATGTCCATGGAAATAAGCAAAAGAGAAATGACGCACGCTATTCAGCTTTTTAAAATCATATATACCACCGATAAACCTTATATTAGGGTCATTGCCATATTTCTTTATCAGCTGTTTACCATACGGAGTATTTGTTTTTCCAACAATAATCAATGGGCGCTTACCATATTCCTTTGATTCTTTATACCCCTTTATAGCCATGCCAAGGTTATTTTCCGGTTCAATACGAGCAACCAAAAGATAGTAATCATTGACCGAAAGATTCCATTCTTTTAATATCAAAGCATCATAATCATCATATATATTTGCACCGTATGCAAGAAATTTACTCTCTCGACCATACTTTTCTTTATAATAATCATGAATGCCCATATTGTCTGCAATAAGAAAATGGCTGTGTTTGACAGCCATTCTCTCTTCCCAGAACACAAATCGCCTTACCAGCGGATTAAATTTTGTTCGCTTATATTCCAATCCGTCCATATTTGTGGTAAAAAGAGGACGTTGTATGTTTTTGACGTTAAACCGTATATATGCAGGTATAATACTTGTATAACCGGCTTCATATATAATATCAAAATCTTCGTTTTTCAACGCATCTTTAAGACAGGAATAGTCATAAAAAAAGCTCCCTAAGGAACCACCCATCCATTGTTCCGGACTATAAATATGTTTAATACGTACACCTTTATACTCATCCTCTTTGTATGGATGATAATGTGGTGAATAAACAGTCACTTCATGACCACGTTCAGCTAAACCCACTGATATATACTCTGCAAACTGCTCGAAGCCACCATAATTGTTTGGAATACCTCGAGTTGAGATGAATGCTATTTTCATTTTTTTCTATCTATTTATAAATATCATCTATTATTTTCTGAGCATGTTCTTTCATGCTATGATTCCATGGCAAAGAACAAATTTTTTCATTATAGTTTTTCAACGGTTGTTTGTCATTTATAAGCTTACGAAGTATAGTCGCTAATTCTGATTTGCTATGAAAAATGAACTCGGGAGCATATTCCCGAACAATATTTTGTGCTCCAACATTATCAGACAATAGAACTGGTACCCCAAAAGACAAAGCTTCTAATGTTACTAAAGAAAAAGTCTCTTTACAAATGCTTGGTACAACAAGTAAATCCATACTATCATAAACCATAGGTAAATCATTCTTTGAAAACTTACCATAATATGTGATAGCTTCACTTGTATCTTTACCTCTATTGCATCCCCATATATTTAGATTCCATCCTTCTGTTATCTGTGATAATACTTTTTTTAACAAAGGAAGACCTTTGTATGGTGTGTAATTCCCTATAAAACCTATTTGCAGTTTATCATGTGAGAAAGACTTTACTTTACGATTATCCGTTATTCCCCCATGAGTAATAGTTACAACCTTTCCGATATCCTTATTTATACTTAATGATTTTTCATACTCTTGCCGTGTAACATCGCTATTAAAATGAATACAATCTATTAAAGAAAAACATTCTTTATAGTAGTCCAATAAAAGCTTAAATGGCATCATCTTAATATTTTCTTTAACGGTATAATTAATTCAGAATTACGAATTTTTAGAAAAACGCGACCATGACTATGCATTCCACATTGCTTACAATTTATTTCGTTTGCCTCTTTGCAGACCAGACCTTTATAATTGATAAAATTTACACGAGGACAAAGCCCAAAATAATCATGTGATGTATAGACTATTTTTATACCATGTTGTTTTAGCATTATAATGAGTTCTTTAGGAAGTCCCATAAGTGTGTGTATATGGAATATGTCAGGATTTACATTACTCATAAAAGTATCAAACCCTTCAATTCTTCTCGGTGAAATAAAATCTACAGGATTCTTTATTCCGTACATTAATGATATTGGCAAAGCATTATTCAATTGAAATGTTGTAATGCCATCATGAGATTTCGCTTTTTTTAAGCTGCATGTATCTGACACAAATGAAAAATTACCCGGATATAATGCAAAAACATCATGTCCCAAATCACGTTGGGCCTGCATCAAATCTATGGCATATCTAACAAGTCCTCCGGAACGGTGCGGCGGAAATCCTAATGTGTAATGCAAAATTCTCATTGTCAGTTCGACTTTATTTTATCTATAAGCATTTTCATCAGGGTAAACCAAATGCAAATCAGTTTATCAACATCTTCTGTACGCGAAGTCTTGTCTCTGACAACAAATCTTGATGCTACATCCACCAAATAGATAAGATAAGCATATTTTGGCTGTTCAAAATACGCATTCAAGAAATCCTCACGTTGCATCATTCCATCAAAAATCTGCTTTGCAGACATATTCTTCTCAAAAATAGCAGTCTGTGTCAAAAAATGGAATATGTCAAGATATGGCATGTAAGAGTAACGTCCATACTCAAAATCAAAAACAAACAATACACCTGCATCCTCAAACATATTCCATGGGGTGAAATCTGCATGATATGCACTGAAAAGATGTATTTTCTCTCCATAATAGTTTTCAATCATGCGTATTGCCTCACTAATGATTGATTGCTGAATTGTATCCAACAAATATATACAATCTTGTAAAGCACATATTGTACGGTATTGATCAGTATCATGGTACAACATGTTAGCAGATGTTTTCATCTTTAACATTGTCAAGAAATCTATTTGTTTGATGCCTAACTCATGCTCTACAAACGAGTTCAATGTCTTTGTGGTCGTTTGCAAAAAGACAAAGTTACCATCCGGTGCTTTTCCACAAAACAAGCATTGGGGAATTTGTACAACCCCCTTAGATTTCATCCAATCTAATAAATTTTGCTCATGTTTAAAAATGTCATAAAGTTCCTTGTTTTGAGTCACTTTACAATATCCTATAATATTCCTATTTTTAAATATCTGTATCGTTGTTTTCTGATGAACACACGGAGTACCTTCAAATACGGAATATTCAATAGCATTTTCATGAAATGCGTTCTCGATGACATGCAGAACATCTGGTGACAGCGTATATTGTATTTCGTCAATACCGAACATTTTCATCATGGGATTCAGCCAATAAACCTGTGGTAACCAACATTTCAGCATCATCCCTTTCTTCGAACTTGGCTGATACAGTTCCAAACCAGTCTTCATGTGCCGCTTTGGCATCAGCCATACTTTACCATCGTTATTGGATATCCGAATAAAATTTCTATTCATTGTCAATCAACCTTTCAAAGAACTCACCTTTATTATCCCAAAGAAAATGATTCAAAATTCTTTCACATGCAGCCTTGCCCAACCTATCTCTCAAAATCTTGTCACTCAGCAACAAGTCAAGTTTCTGAGCAAAAGCACCAACCGCCTTCTCATGTGACATCATAGGTATCAATTCTGCACATTCATCAGTCAAAAGCACATGATTACCGCTCACATCAAAGCAGACAATGGCCTTTTCACTTATCATTGCTTCAAACAGAGACCAGCATCCACCCTCGTATGCACTTGGATGTACAATGATGGCAGACTTCTGCATCAAGGCGATAGCTTCGTCTCTCGGCTTTATGCCATGAAAAATCACCCGGTCTTTCAATCCATATTCATTAGCCAATTCCTTCAGATGATGCTTTTCTGGTCCTGTTCCCACAAGATTGTATTTCACATGAGGATATTTATTGGCAATCCTTGCAAAAGCCTCAATACCAATATCAAGCATTTTACGTGGAATCATTTGACCTACGTGTACTAAGTCATCCGTAGCCTCTGCCTGTTCAGCCTTTGCTTTCATCATTTTGCAGTCTTCGGCAGAAGCTCCTGTTTCCAAGCATACCACAACTTTATCACGACAAGACCTTGGCAATACCTGTTCCACTTCATTGGTACGGGCAATAATCTTGTAGGACTTCTTGCAGATTCGGTTGTAAAAAGGATTAGATATAGGAATATAAGGATTGATTGCTCGTACTGATTCTATGATTTTTTGCTTCAATGATATTCTGTCCCATAGAATCTTTGGTATTCCTGCCTCTCCACCGATTGGTCCCCAAATATGTCTGACAGGCAACTTATAAAGAAAGGTTGGCAACCACATGTTACCGAATGTCACAGTAAAGGTATAATCTACCGTTTCCGTCTTGATAATTTCTTTTGCTTTCTTATAACAATAATATTGCCATAAGTAATAATACCAGTGTACACCTTTTCTTCCTTTCTTAAATCTTCTAATGGCATTAGGCACATCACAATAATGGAATGTGATATTTTCCATCGGATGCTCCATTAGATAATCAGAAATGACAGGCTCATTGTTGGAACGAGTTATAACAATGACCTTATTGCGTTTTGCTATCTGTAAAGCCCAGTTCCATCCAACACCCTGCTCAGAGCCTTTGTATGGCTCACAAGCGTATGCACTGATCAAAATAGTATTATTCATTAATTAAATTTCTTATAATAAGATGTTTTCATATAAAAGGAACCTTTGTTTTTCAAGTCTTTCATTTTTTTCATTGTTTGCAATTCTGGTGAGAATAGCATATTTGTATTTTCT
>JAJPZU010000093.1 GCA_021204165.1 Prevotellaceae bacterium | reverse complement strand
TTAAGAAGTGTGTAATTGGCTGTTTTGGAAGTGTGTCTGAACAAAAACTTAAAAGTGGGTGGCTTTAGGGCGGTGTTTGGGCATGAAAACGGCAAATTTAGCTGTAACGCATTAATAGTCAGTAGATTACTAAACATTCGGTTTTATTAAAAAAATACGTCTGGCGCGTTTTTTTTGAGCGATTTTTTGTAAAATTATAATTTGTTGATTATTAATTAGTTATCTCAAAACTAAATTTTTTGTCTCTTTGCCATTGACAAAAAACGGCTTCAAATGTTAAATTTTTATTTTGGGCGAAAATATCATTTTGTCATTTCAAAAAGTGGTGTTTTGGGGGTGTTTAAGTTGAACGCATTCACAGACTACTTATGTATATTTAGTGGGGTGTGTTCGGTAGTTTCCCTCGTCGCATACACCATGCATAATCATAAGAAGCAATCTATAAAAAAGGGAATTTAACATGGCAGGAGAACATTTGTATAGCGGAATACTGCCACATTAGTCGTTACGACCAAACGGAGAAGCATATAAATGCCGATGGCGGCAATGAAAACTATCTTCTTCCATGATTTTGAGGCTGTTTCAGGCAGAGAAATCCAGATTATGCAGTAAACAAAGGAAAACATCAATGAGAATCGCATGGCGATAATCGGGAAATCCCACAGAAAAGAAGAGAAGAAATAGTAGAGGAAAAACAGCAAAAGATAAAATCTGTGGCGGTCTGAATTATACCACCCGCAAGTCTGCCGGTGACACCACAAAAGAAGGCTTCCTGTGGCAAGGCGTTCTACTGTCCCTATCTGAATGGTAGGCAGAATGGAAAACTCGCGCAAGTCGAGAATCACATTATCTGTTCCCCAAAGCACTTTGTCTATGAAGATGCAGATATACGATGCAAGAGGAATATTGAAGAACAGAAGCAGTGTTCCCGCAAGACCTGTGCAGAGAAAAATCTTGTTCGGAATCCGGACTCCGTACAGAAAGTACAAGGGTATATACAACAGTGCAGAGACATGGAAACTTAATCCTATAAGATTGAGCAGAAGAAACATCTTCAGCTTTCTTTCTTCGATATAACGTATGGAATACATGAACAATGCCATGCAGACAGCACTTCTGATGAAGTCTGTATGCAACAGCAACCCTCCCATGCAGATGAAGATGACGAGTGCCCACGGCATGTTCCTGATATTGGCGGAGATGAACTTGCAGGTAAGGAAATAGGTGAATGCAGTACAGAGGAACAAAAAGAAATGGAAGTTCGGACAGAGGTAGCGACAAAGAATGACGCAGAGGACAAACCCCGGTTCCATGGCTGTGACACTGTCATGATGCAGAAAGAAATCACCTACGTTGTTCCAGCCTAAATCGTAGAAGCGGGTGCAATAACCGGCATAATCCCACCCCACATCACCTCTCAGCCCGAAAAAAAGCAGAAAGACAATGGAACACGCAATGTTGAGAACTGTCCGTGTTTTATCCGTAGCTTTTTCTGAAAAGAAAGCAAGCACCGCAAACAGACTGACAACAATGAGATAGGGTGTGAACACAGGCATAGGAAACATTTTTCTCGGGATGAATGAATAATCGTCTTGAAGGGTTAAAAGCAAACAGGGACAGGACCATGCATCTGCCCCTGCTTGGAAATTAGAAGCCGCCCGGACTTGTCGGGCAGATTAGAAGACAAGTCGGAAACCGCAGAGATCATCGGATACATGGCTCCAGATATATCGTGCGGATGTACGGCAATACTTCGCTGCCGACTTATAGCATCCTCCACGTAAGAGATTGGGGGTTACATATCCTCCGCCATACACCGGATCCGTTTTATCACCGGAAGAGTAGCCGGCATATTCATCCTGACACAATTCCCAGACAAGACCACTCATGTCATATATACCCAAAGCATTCGGATTTTTTGTTTTCACATCGGGAAGAGTGCTGACACCATAACAAGCATAGTCGTTAATATTTGCGCCTCCACTGTATTGAAAATTTTCTGCTTTACACCCTCCTCTGGCAGCATATTCCCATTCAGCTTCTGTCGGCAAACGGAAGTTCTGTCCTGTAACCTTATTCAATTCACCGATGAAATCAAGATATTGAGTATAATTCACAGCAGTCACAGGTTTATTGTTACCGACTGTTTTCGATGGATTGTTCCCCATAACCGCCTCCCAAAGTTCTTGTGTGACCACAGTCTCACCCATATAGTAATTTTTGGTAAGTGTGACACGATGAACAGGAAATTCATCTTGCGAAGGATTCTGTTGCTCTTCCGTAGCTCCCATCAGGAATGTTCCGGACCCCACATACATCATTTTGAATGTAATTCCCTTTACAGTAAATGTTTCAGACAGAGGTGAGCGAGTCCATCCCGTATAGTTAAAAGAATCAGGAATCCTTACAACCCCACTCTTGCCGGGCTGTGGAATGCCACTGAAATCCTTTGTATATAAATTCCGAGTTACATCTGATAATTCAATATGCAGACTCTTCGTTTCTGATGTAACATATAGATAAGGAGTATAACCGTTCTGGTCCACTGTAAGAGGAATCCATTTGGAAGTGGATGAGAATTGGTTGCTCTGCACATCATATTCTGAAAGACATGTAAGCCCGCTTACCCACAACTGAGTGTTTGCATCGCCTGAAAATCTCACTCTCCCGGTTTTAGGTTTAAGCCGTGCATGGACTACAACGTCTCCTTTGCTGTTCTTCCTGTATGTGGCATCCACATCTTCATACACAATGGTGTTCTCATCAATGGAAACCGTGGAAGAGACAGCTTTGGAAGGGACGAAGAAATACATTTCACAGACACCTTCGCCGGGTATATAGCCGTTGTATGTCAGTGTCCACGCATCTATTCCGGAGTTATAGACTGCATTGCCGGTCACATATTTGGTAACGGCATCGAGAGTGTACATGAACTGTATGTATATGACATCACCGGTGCTCCAAGTATCGCTATCTCCGCTTCTGGTCGTCTCGAAACCTGTCAGAGATTCTTTGTCGAGGTACATATAACAGGTGTGTGTGCCGTTGTTGCTATCTGAAGGCATATAAGAATCCGGTTCATCAGACGTGCATGACGCACTAAGAAACAATGATATGGACAAAGCAATGCCTATACCGAATTTGTAAGTATTCATAGATCTGTGGTGTTTATATAAAATTAAATCTTTATTTTTCAAATTTGTTCCGTATGTTTTTCTAGCAATCACCATACTTCATCTTCGCCAAAATCCTCTTTCTCGATAGATGTAAATTCGTTCTTGTCTAAAGTATTAAACACTTGCACAGCCCCGTATGAAGTGCCGTTCTTGTTTGTAGCAAAAGCACGGATATAATACCGGGTATTGTCTGCCAGCCCTGATAGTTTTGAAACAATAGCATTGCCGGCAGAGGTGGAAACAACTTTTGTATCGGAAACTGTCGGAACTGTCACTGTGGAACTGAGAACAAATCCCTTCTCTGTGACGGCGGCACTTCCATTGTCAGATACAGCGGAAGAAACAGTAGCTGTGGTAGTTGTAATGTCCGAGACAGTCGTAGCGGAAACCGTCGGAGGAATCGCCTTTATGGTGGTAAAAGACATGACCGAACCGTATCCCGGACCTTTCCCGTTCACAGCATACGCTCTGTAATAATAGGTTTGAGAAGACAGTCCTTCTGTTATTTTTGCGGAAAATTCTTTTTTCGATGTAGGGGAATCAATGCGGTTGTCTTCAATCGTCGGATTCTGATTCGTATGGCTCCACACAAATCCGCGAAGCAGTATCGGACTGTTCCCGTCGTCTTCAAGCACACCGTGGAGAGTGGCACCGTCTTCACCAATCTCAGTAGCCCCACTGGTTGTAACCACAGGGAAACTATATTTGTCAGTAATGTAGGTCAGCACATCACCATATCCGGTGCCAAAACTATTCGTTGCGTATGCTCTTATGTAGTAAGTGTTATCAGGCAGAAGTTCGGGCAGGACTGCCTGAAAATTCGTATTCGTAGTCTCTGCGCGAAGTTTGCTTGTCAGGTCTTCGTTGAGAGCCGGAAACTGGTTGTTTGTGCTATATACAAAACCGCATTCTTTCACATCCTCAATGTTAGATGTAAGTATGGAGGCTGACAGATGAAGCTGTTTGATGCCGTCTTTGTCGTTCATGATGACACCTGAGACAATGGGAAGTTCGGCATCAAGCGTATTGACATAGCTTATCCGGCTGTATCCATTATCACCTTCGAGCGTCATGGCATACGCACAGATAGCATAACGTGTATTGGGGTTGAGTCTGTTCACAGACAAGCGGTAAGAACCGTCAGCACTGGCTTTTACTGGATATTTCAAATTCATAAGAGCTGACAATTCAATATCTTCCTCTGTGGCAATATACATGAATCCGCATTCTTGTATAGTTGAGCCTCCGGCATCTTCTATATTTGCGGCAATATCAAAGCCTGTCTGCGTGATGTTGGACACTATCAGTTCTCCAAATACAGGGACAACCACCTGTGGAGTCATGAATCTTTCGACTTTTCCTTTGATTGTACTGTGTCCACTCTTAGCATACGTACAGTAATAGTAGTCTGTTCCGGGCACAAGCCCTGTGAGCGTCACAGAGAAGTCACCTTCTGTGGATACATCGATTGTGGAAGTCTTTGGTATGGCGAAGTCCTCCTGTTCTGAATACATAATTCCACATTCATCGATATAACTGTTCCGGTCGTGAATAATCTTTCCACGAAGTGTGGCTTCCGTTCTTTGTATGTTTTCCGGCACCGATTCGTAGGTTGTCAATTTCGGTGCGAAGTTAGTAGGCTCTGCATCCTTCTCGCAAGAATACAAGAGCAGTACAATACCGAAAAATAAGATGTACAATGGCTTTCTCATATTGTTCCACATTAATTGTTTATTCTGCAAATATTTTCATAGAATGTTTTTATACTATAGCAAAAAGTCCTTATCGTATTGATTAATAAAATCCGTTTGTATCTGCCTCCGCAATGAGGCATTAACGGAGACAGATGTGACAAAGGAACCTGTGAAATTCCTCGCATGAAACCAATGCGAAAACCAGACTTAATAACAATATATATTTCTTCATTTCCATCCCCATTCTCCTGTTTAGAACATGAAACCGATTCCGAGG
>JAJPZU010000102.1 GCA_021204165.1 Prevotellaceae bacterium | reverse complement strand
TCGAATACAACCACTAATAAATACAACTGCTAAATATACATGAGGAGTCTATCGAGAACAACCCACTAATACATCCACTTAACATATAAGGCATCTGTATAACCACATAAGGAGCTGTTTAAAAATATAAATAATAGTTCACTAGTGTCCACTAAAATCCGTTAACATTTGAGCTAAACAGCTATTACTAAGCAATATATCTTTGGATAATAATGTCGGAGGTTTTGAAATGACTAATTTTGCAGTTGCTATCAAAATGACAGGTACACTCCTGCAAAATGTCACCCATGAACTCTGGACGCTTTATATTCACTCAACTATGCGACTTTCTACCCCGTCGTCAATTTGAAAGATATGTAGCCAAATACGAAGGTAACAAGTATGTGAAAAGCTTTACCTGTTGGAATCATCTTCTTGTAATGTTGTTCGGTCAGTTGGCAGACCGGGAAAGCCTACGAGACCTCATCTCCAGTCTGGCACCGTACCAAAATCACTTTCATCACCTGGGGTTTGGCAAGTCGGTTACTAGAAGCAACCTCTCAAAAGCAAACGAAATTCGTGAGGTTCGAATCTTTGAAGATATGGCAAATCTTATGATAATTAAAGTTCAAAAACTACGTGGCAATATCAAGGATCCGTTCCTTGATGTTGATGGAAGAGTATATGCTTTTGACTCCTCGACCATATCCTTGTGTCTTAGTACGTATTGGTGGGGCAAGCTGCATCATGATAAAGGCGGAGTTAAACTTCACACACTGTATGATGTGCAAAGTAATATTCCGACACTCAACAT
The DNA here is from genome assembly GCA_021204165.1 of Prevotellaceae bacterium. Taxonomy (GTDB): domain Bacteria; phylum Bacteroidota; class Bacteroidia; order Bacteroidales; family Bacteroidaceae; genus RGIG8745. Next base: position 4,356 of record JAJPZU010000102.1, on the reverse strand, counting down.
CATAACCAACGCCAGTTTACATGACTCTCAGGTAATGGATGCAATCCCTTATAATAAGGGTGACTACTATGTATTTGATAGAGGCTATATGGATACCAAACAACTTTATCTCATCAGTAAGATGCACGGCTTCTTTGTTGTCCGGGAGCGAACACATATTGATAAATAGCTTTTCATGCCTCATCGCAAAAGCCTTCGGGTTTAGCGTATGATGCATAGAAAACTTGTCCTTCTTTCAGCATAGGGCATTTTGTAAGTCCCTCTACTCCGTATTCGTCAGCTAAATCCTGCTGAATGGTTTTTCTGATTACCGTTTAATTTATCGTGCTATTCATTATTTGTCATCGGTCAATGCCGAAACACTACAAGACAGACTTTTAACGAGACAATGATGTCTTTAGTATCAGCCGATTTTGCAGTATAAAATTAATAAAAATCGCTGAATTTAGGTATCACAAGATTACTCGAATCTTTCAATCCATCGTTTTACATCTGCCTCCGCTTTATCTGGTGTGTTCTGAGCAACTGAGCCGGTGATAGCGAGTCCCTTTTCAATCGTAGCTCCCTTGCATGCCTGACGGAGTTTGTTTTCAGTACCGCTCAGTCCGCTCCCCTCGTGCGTGCAAAACGGTCTTACAATCTTGCCATTCCAGTCATGCTTTTCTATGAAAGTATAGACAGCCATAGGCATTTCGCTCCACCAGTTCGGATAACCGAGATACACAATGTCATATTCCTCCACATTCACATCACCCTTTATCGCAGGACGTGCATTGCTATTCTTCTCACGATTTGCCTGCTCTATGCAAGGTGTGTATTCTTCCGGGTAAGGCGTAACGGGAACAATCTGGAATATATCCGCACCGGTTTTCTCCGCAATTATGTCTGCGACTATGTGTGTATTCCCTTTGGATATATTGCCTACGTTGTAGTTTTCTCCGGCGCGTGAGAAGAATACTACGAGTGATTTTTTGTCTTTCATACTCTCTGCTTCTTTTTTTATTGGTTTGATACTTTCATGACCAGTATTTTTGTTCTGTGCGCATGATGTGTTAAAGAACCCGATAATGGCGGTGAGTGCCATTACGATGATTTTTTTCATTTTGTATCTGTGTTTCTAATCAACTATGTAATGGCCCGTAAAAGAATGATGCAGTTGCCCCTCCGTCAACAAGGAAATCGCTCCCGGTTATGAATGCTCCTTTGGGCGACATCAGTAACTCGGCTACATTTGCCACCTCATCGGCCGTGCCCGGGCGACCTGCCGGACACTTGGCAAACATATTCTTATAAAAATCTCCACGCGGACCGTTGAATTCATCTATTGCCAGAGGTGTAACTATAATGCCGGGGGAGATTGAATTTATACGTGCGCCTCGTTTGCCCCATCTTACAGATTCCGACATCACACGCTTCACATTGCAACGCTTTGCAAGCTGATAGGCATGGAGTGTGTCTTTTATATTCGACGGCTTCAGTAAATCAAGATTTAGCAGCACCTCAGAAGGGGTCATAGCCAGTTCCCAATCCTGTTCGGCTGTCAGAGCCGGCAGGCGATGTCCGCTTTGCGATGAAATGGTAACACCTGTGCCTCCTTCGGCTATGACTTTACCTACCTCTTCAAGCAATACCGCAGTGCCGTATAGGTCCACTTTCAGAATGGCCTCAACGGAAGCCTGACTCGGTGAGACCCCTGCACCATTGACAAGCATGGCTACGTCGCCCAACGTTTGGGCCTGCGCCACCAAAGCTTGGATACTCTTGCGGTCGCTCATATCCATTTGGAAAGGCATGCCTTTGAAACCGCTCTCATTGAGCGTTTTGCAGAATCTCTCTGCATTCTCCATTTTGCAGTCATCTACAATAATCATCTTGCCGGCTCCAATCCGTCGTGCGATAGCGAGACTTATCTGTCCTGCACCGGTCACTATCATTACTTTTTGCTTCATATCCTTTCTATTTTTTGTGCTGCTTCTTTCTGGGTATGTGACTACAATAACTAAAATGTGCTTGCCACCGCCTCTGTCATCAGCCACCTGCCACTCTTATTGCTCAATGTGATGTCAAGTTGCAGCGGCCAGGTATGACGGCCTCCTCCAAATACGGCGGCACTTACATGACTTTTACCTATAAGGCGTGCTTTGTCTCCCTGCACCTGCATAGTGAGATGCGTGCCGCTGCATTTGAAGTAGTTGAGAGTCCCGTCAGCGATAGCAGAGAGATAGGCGACCTTCGTCTGACGCATACCGGTCATGTGGACAAGGACAAAACCGTCATCGAGCATCATTGCAAGAGAAGCAATGTCCTTATCTATCATGAATCGGAACATATCGTCGTACATTTTACTGAATGTCATATCAGTCTGTAGCCTTTCCGGTTGTTTTCTGTATGCTTGAGAATATCCTGTACCAGCGATACTAACCAAGGACTGTATTAGTGGTAAAAAGAAAATACTGCTTGCGGGCGACAATCCACCAGCGACCATCTTTCTTCTCGTAAGTGTCATAGTAGCGGATTGCATGCTGTGTAAGAATATTCTTACCATCCTTCTCATTGATTAACGATGCCTGTCCATAGCAGATACCCGTGGCATGTGTCTCATCTTGGAACTCAACGGTCTGCTGTCCGCACACATGAAAGGACTCTTTTGCGGCTCCGAAAGCCTTGTACTGGCAGACCATATCATCTACGTTGTGAATGTCCATTCCGAGCTTACCATAGAAATACACCTGAAGGTCGATATTCTTGTCGAAGATTTCACGATAGTAGTCGTGATTGCTCTTGTCGCTCTCCGTAGCGTAGTTCTCTACGAGAGTTCGCAGTTCAATGCGGTCTGCTGTTTCCTGATTATTCATTGTCTTTGTTTTTTTATTATCTGCTTTTGTTTTCTTTTACGCTGCAAAGTTACTATGCTTTTCAAATGGGATTATTACACATTTTGAGCTGAATTTTACACATTTTCCACCTTCTTTTTGTCGGGATGAAAAAAATGAAATTATCTTTGCATTGATTTTTCAATTGGAAGTTCATAATTTATTTGGAAATCAATGGATTCACATAGCGATATAACTATCACATATTCCACAGATATATCAGTAGTGGAATCAAATCTAAACCGAGGAGACTGTCTTCATCTGCTTTGCACCAAGGGTCAGGGAGAGGTGACATACGGAGAGCGTTCATTCGGATTTGGTGCGCATAGTATGATTGTGATTTCTAAACCGGGAGCTATGACAATGCTCACACATAGTGATGACATGGAGGCAGTAGCACTAATCGCACCACTACAATTTCTCTACAACCAACTGCCTCCAAATCATTTCGGCATAGGTGGTTGTATAGACCTATGGGATAATCCGGTTATCCCATTGACTGAAGATGACGAGGAAAAGATACTTGGCGATTTTGCCCGTCTTGGTGAACGCATTGGTGAGACGTCTCATGTGTTTTATAAGGAATTGATTGGCTCGATGGCGTTGACTATGGTCTATGACATCTTTCAGGCTCATGCCAGACGTGACCATGGTGACAGCATCTCTGAAAGAAATGCAGATCTCGTGAGCCGACTGGTGAATATGCTGTCAACCGGTATGGTGAAAGAGTATCGCGATGTGGGATATTATGCCGAACAGCTGCATGTTTCGCCGAAATATCTCGGCAATATCGTAAAGAAACAGACGGGGCGCAGTGTCATGCACTTAATAGACCAGCATACAGTACCTCTGCTTCGCGAGTATCTTAACAATCCAAAACTTTCGCTCACGCAGATTGCCGATATGTTCCATTTCAATACCACGTCATACTTCACGCGTTATGTGCAAAAACACCTCGGCAAGACTCCGAGCGAGTATCGCGCTTCATTACAGCCTAAAAAGAAATAGAGGCATATCATCATCCTATAAAATCAGTTCCTTTTTTATCCGACTGTAATAATTATTAATTCCTATGTTTGGGATTGAAAAACACACTTATACTTTATACTAAAACCGACATACAAATAAAATTCATAATTGTTCCTTATTTGTTGCTTGTCAAATCATATATTAGTTCTATTTAGCTGTATATCTGATAATTAAATTATATTGATTGGGTAAGAGCCTATATACCATAGCGGAAAAGACTATGAGGCGGATGTATAGCACTGACAACCAATACGCTAACTTTTGTGGGTGTATTCACAGACTCCTCCGTCGCTAACGCGACACCTCCCCTAACTTAGGGGAGGAGCCTATATACCATAGCTTGAAAAGACTATGAGGCGGATGTATAGCACTGACAACCAATACGGTAACTTTGGTGGGTGTGTTCACAGACTCCTCCGTCGCTAACGCGACACCTCCCCTAACTTAGGGGAGG
>JAJPZU010000228.1:17533-29730 GCA_021204165.1 Prevotellaceae bacterium | reverse complement strand
TCCCCTAAGTTAGGGGAGGTGGCGCGTAGCGACGGAGGAGTCTGTGAACACACCCACCAGAGTTACCGTATTGGGTGTTATCGCCAATGGGATTTCATAGTCTTTTCAAGCTATGGTAACTTGGCTCCTCCCCTAAGTTAGGGGAGGTGTCGCGGTAGCGACGGAGGAGTCTGTCGAAAACACCCTAAATATATACGAGGATTTTGTTGCATTATCTACTTGAATTCAGCAATTTATAATCATTTTAAAACAACTTCTTAATCCTTTCTTTTTATGAGCCTTTTAGCTGCTATTTCACAGTCTTGAAACAAGTCGTTTCCAATGTTTTCTGGTTTTATCGGATTGACATAAGTCACCATTTCCAAAGAACTCATCTGTGAAAAAGCTTTTTTCCCTATTCTAAAAACCCTCGAAGGCAAATCTATTTTGCGGATGGAGTTACATCCGCAAAAAGCAAACATACCGATTTCTTGTGTGTTCTCCGGCAGTATGACTTCTTGCAGGTTCATGCAGCAGAAAAACATGAAACAGCCTATGGTTTTGTTCTTCATAGTATAGTTCATATGAACCCCATCGTCTTGTTTAGTTGTGAAGTACATGCCGTTTATGCTTACATTATAATTGTTAGTCCATACAGTAAAAGACGAGTATTCTTTTGTATTCATGCTCAGATAAGGCTCTGTGTTGTTGGTCTTGAACTGTACCTTGCTTAAATCAAGATGGGTCAGCGAACCGGTCTGCTTGAAATAATCTCTGTTGTCGCTGCTTCCAGCCATGCGCCTGATAAGTGTCATGTCTTGTGCGTTGATGCATCCGGTCAATGTCAGTTTGCGAAGGTTTTGTTGCTCTTCTTGTGTGAGTAGGTCAGACAAGGCGCCCGGCTTATCCACATGGACGGTTTTTGCATAATCTTGTTGTTTGTCTGGCTCGATGTCTATCAGCATATCACTGGTAAATATAGCTGCATCAGCATCGGGCAGAACCACTATGCGGAAATACCCGTCGAAAATTCCATACCATCCCATATTGAAATGAAGAAATTCGTTATCTCTTCCATCGCACACAAAAGCATGATTACCTCCACTTAGAATAAAAGGTCTCTCATTGTCAAGTTCGCGATAGGCAAGTCCCAGCATGATGTCGGCAGGAACATGTGAGATTACACGGCAGTGGGGTGAATAGCCCAAATTGTAGGTCAGAGCTGTCTTGGCATTTGCCATATTGGCAGGAGTACCTTCTTTGCCGAAGTCTGCATGTATGGACATGGCTACTCCGGAAATTAATCGGGCTATTGGGTAGGTGTTTGTGGTGTTTGTATCTCCGACATTATATGTATCTTTGATGGCATTCCAGTTGAAAATATAGTTTGGTAGGTCTATACTGTAATATATGTCTTGGTTGGAACGGTATTTCACTTGTCCCATACCTTTTTGCGGGTGTTTGTGATAGCGCATCACTTGTGTCATGGCAATGGAAAGGCATCCTGCCTGATTTGTATTCTGTTCTTCATCTGCATTTTTACAGAACAGGTTAAATGGCTTTCCCTGTCCCCATTTTGTTCCTTTCAGCATTGGGCATATCACGTTCTTTTGGGCTTTGTACGATTGGGGTTCTATATGTCCGACATGGCGGCTTGCTGTGCGCAGTTTCTTCAGTTGGTTCGTGTAGAAATTTAAAATGGGAGATATAATGTAAGTTTCTCTTGTTATCATAGTGTTTTCTATGTCGTAGGCGAGTATGGGCTGTTCCATGAGTGGATGGAGACTGCTTTTTGCCATAATGACGAAAACTGTGCTGTTCGTGCCTTGCAACATGACTAGCTCTTCGTTCTCTAGAGTAACACGAAATGAGCAGTATTCTTTTTTTAGTCCTTTGGACATAAGGAAATCGGTGGCAACGGCATACTCCTTTGTATAATCTTGCTGGAGTGCATGAGAAGGTGCACCGTATGGGAAATAGCATGTGGCATTCGCTTTTGTGTGAGAATAACACAGGATGAGAACATTACAAAGTGACCATGCTATCCATTTATAGAAGATATATTTCTTTTTCATTACTTGAATTTTTAAAACTACAACAATCAGAAATTCACTTCCATCCTGTCCAGTACGATTCCTTCGGAGAGAGGAAGCACACTGACGGTATGTTTCTTCCGGTGAGCGGGATATGGCAGTCGGACACTGCGCACCGCCTCGTTGGAGAGCACGTTCTGTTTCCATTCCTCACTCCTACCTTTGGTGGCGAAATCTGTGATGACAGGTGCAGAACCATCCATGCTGATTGCAACGGACAGGTTGCCGTCTGTGGCATGTACGGGAAGAAAATGCAGGGTTATCTCCGCTGAGTCTGTGAGATTCATGAGAAGATGCGACTTCTGTGATGATTTAAACTCGTATGTGGCCGCTTTGTCTTTTGCGAGGAGTGCCGCCTTGCATTCATATCCCAACCATTCGCAAGGAATGGCAGTGCCGCTTTTGTCCTCCATGCCGTTGAAGCCGATAGAGGCAGCAGTGTCGCCTGCCGGGTGCGGTGTGACCGGACTGATATGAGGGACACGTTCAAATACGGACAACTTGCGAGGCTTCATGTCCATGATTCCATTCCATTTTCCGCCGTTGTCGAAGCCTTGGTTATACTGCTGTGTGAGGGCGGCAATACTGTCGTATGCCGCATCGCTCATTGTCCATAGCTCATGGGCGGACAGCACATCGCCTGTTCTCGTGGCAGAGTCGGCTTCTGCATGTCTGGCAAGCTGCGCATACAGAAACTTCTTGTTCATTTCTGCCGCTGCCTGAATAGGATATTTGACAAGCTGGAAGAAACAGTCGGCACTTCGGGCGGGGATGGTTTTCCATATACGCTCCGCTTCCGCCTCAATGTGCTCATAGTCGGAAATACGTTGATCCACATACTTGCGGCTCCATGGCATGTCACTTACCGTGTTCCATCTTGCTCTGTCCGCTTCTTCGGTTCTTGTGCCTCCCATAAATTCAGGTTTGCGTATGAAAGACAGGCGATAATGCTCTTTCATGAGAGGAATGAGCCGGCGGGATGCGGATTTGCCGAACTCTCTTGCAAGGAATGCCGCACAGTGGTTTTCCACACCCTGCCTTTTCACTGCGTCCATGTTCCATGCCATATCCATGAACAGTTCAATCTGATATTCCGCAGGCTTTATGTCGCCGACGTTCAATATCCATATCTTTTGTATTCCGCTTTCGTATGCCCGGCTCATCTGCTGGAAGAGCAAGGCGGGCGAGAATGTGCCCAACCACAGATAGTCGTGCGGACGTCCCCAGTAGGACACGTGGTAATAGACACCGTTGCCGCCTCTGCGCGCCTTTTCTTCCGCTGTGGGGAAGTGGCGGATGTACCCGTAGTTGTCGTCGCACCACATGAGCGTCACGTCGTCCGGCACCTGAAGTCCGGCATTATACACATCGAGTATCTCTTTGTAGGGAATGAATACCTGCGGAATGTCTGTTGTTCCGATGTGCTTTGTGAGCATGGCGCGTTGGTCGTTGAAGACACGTTTGAGCACATTCTTCTGCTCCTCCACCGTCTTTGCGCCCTGCATGTGTCCGTCGTGTACACCTCTCATTCCTATTGTATAGAGAATTTCCTGATTCTTCACTTCTTTCAGCCTGTCCTCCCAGAAACGGCGCACCTCTGCCGCGTTGTTCACATAGTCGTAGTCTCCTTTTCCTCTTCTGCTCCACTCGCCTGCCGCGCTGCAAGCCATCGGTTCGCAGTGTGAGCCTCCGATATAGATTCCGTAGCGTGCGGCGGTCTCCCGGTTGCCCTCCGTAAGAAAGAACGGTACGGTACATTCGTGCATGGCGGGCCAATAGGTGTTGGCACGCAACCGCAGCATGAGTTCGAATATGCGCTCGTTGGTCTTCGGACCGATTACACCGCGCTCGTTCTCCGGCTCCATCGTACTGCTGCTCCAAGGCATGAGTCCCCAATCTTCGTCGTTGATGAATATTCCCCGGTATTCGACAGAAGGCGACTGCCGGGTCTCAAACGTGTCTGAGAGACGGAAAACTTTCAGTGGGCGAGGTTTGGCGTCGGCCCACCATTCCCACGGCGACACTCCCATGAGTCGGGATATTTCCATCAGTCCGTAAGCCGTGCCGTGGGCATCGCTGCCGCACACATGCAGTTGTCCGTTCTTTGTCACACGGAGCGAAAAAGCCTGTCGCGGACCGGTCGCTGTGTCTGTCGTCACAATGATGTCCGCATCGTGCGCTCCGCTTCCTTCCGTCAGTTGTGTCTCCGAACCGAGGACTGTTCTTATGTCTTTCTCGAGAATGGACAGGGCGGTGCGTACCACCGGCGCATTTGTCTCGCTGACAAGGATTTTTACATTCCTGCCTTTGGGGATGCGGAAGTCTTTGGCTTTTGTTGCAGCTGTGCAGAATGACAGTGCGAGTAGAAGGAGTATTTTTCTCATTTCTCGTTTTTGTTTGTTACATGGTGGCGGAACCGGGATGCCGGGTGTGTGCTCATCTTGCCGTCTCAGTTCCTTGATAATCTGATTGTATGGCAAAAGTACGTAAAAATCTCAGAGTTTTCGTATTTTTGTTGAAAAATAGGGAGCATGACAGAGCAGACATTGGACAAACTTAGAATATTGGCGGAATCGGCAAAGTATGATGTGTCGTGTTCGTCAAGCGGCATCGTGCGCTCCAACAAACGGGGTGGAGTGGGCAACACAGTGGGTGGTGTCGGCATCTGCCACAGCTTTGCAGAAGACGGGAGGTGTATCTCTCTCTTGAAGGTGATGCTTACGAATTATTGCATGTACGACTGTGCCTACTGCATTAACCGCAGAAGCAACGACATACGCAGGGCTACATTGTCTGTGTCCGAGCTTGTGGAACTGACGATGGAGTTCTATCGAAGGAACTACATAGAGGGGCTGTTCCTGAGTTCGGGGGTGGTGCGCAGTCCGGATTACACGATGGAGCGTCTCGTGCGTATCGCCAAAGACCTCCGTACGGTACACCGCTTCAACGGATATATTCACTTGAAAAGTATTCCGGGCGCAAGCCGCGAACTGGTGGCAGAAGCCGGCAGATATGCCGACAGAATGAGTGTGAACATTGAGATTCCCAACGAAAAATCTTTGCAGAGGCTTGCTCCCGAGAAAAACTTTGCAAGTATCTACAAGCCGATGGAGTTTATCCGGCAGGGAGTGCTTGAGAACAAGGAAGACAGGAGGAAGTTTCGTTATGCGCCCCGCTTTGTTCCGGCAGGACAGAGCACCCAGATGATTGTCGGTGCCACGGCAGAGACGGACCGTGATATTCTGCACCTCTCTTCTGCCATGTATTCACAGCCCACCATGCGCCGTGTGTATTATTCGGGATATGTGGCTGTGAATACATACGATGCCCGCCTTCCGATTCTCAAACAGCCGCCTCTGGTGCGTGAGAACCGCCTTTATCAGGCCGACTGGCTGATGCGTTTCTACCAGTTCAAGGTGGAAGAGATTGTAGATGAGGCTGAACCGAATCTCGATCTCGATGTGGACCCGAAGCTGTCGTGGGCGCTGCGCCATCCGGAGTTTTTCCCCGTGGACATCAACACGGCGGACTATGAATGTATTTTACGTGTACCGGGCATTGGAGTGAAGTCCGCCGCACTGATTGTGTCTTCCCGCCGCTTTGGTCGTGTCACTTCTTTTCATCTCAAGAAAATGGGAGTGGTGATGAAGAAAGCGAAGTATTTCATTACCTGCGGAGAACTCACGGACGGAAATGCTTCTTCGGTCATGGGCATTAATGAGTTGAAGCCCGAGAATGTAAAAAGATTGCTGCTTCCTTCTTCGCCAAAGAAAAAAGGCGAAGACGAGAGACAATTGAAGATAGACTTCGGCGACTGAAAACAATACTTTTTATTGGAATACTTGCTGGCAGAATTAAATTAGTGCGTATTTAACTCTGCCAATAGGTTTATGATAAATGCACTGAAAAAAAGTCCCGGCCGTTGAAGGACGACCGGGCAACCTAAGTTCTCACAACGGAATAATCCTTATTGTGAATTGCTTCAAATAGTGATGCAAATATATGATGTTTAATTGTATTTCCAAAAAATGTAGATGGAAATGTGCAGAGATTGTTTTTAATTTCATCATTATTGCAGTGAAGGGTGAAGGAATAGTGAGTGGGGCGATGTGAAACAGGTATGTTCTACATCCACTTAAAACAGTTCCAATAGCGACTTTATAGAATGATAAAATAATCTTTTTGTTGAAAATGGCTATTTAACAATTAAATCTATTGAGAGGGTACTTTGATGGCATTTGTAATATATAATTTCAAAATTTTTTCATACTGTAAAATATTCATATCTTTGAAAAGAAAAGCAATACGTAATATTATGAAAAGAATCATAGGACTTGATTTAGGGACAAGCAGCATTGGATGGGCTGTTGTGGATGAAGTTGAAAACAACGATGAACGCTCTTCTATTGTCAGATTGGGTGTGAGGGTCAATCCTTTGACCACAGATGAATCCGATAGTTTTGAGAAGGGTAAAAGCATTGAAACCAATGCGGTGCGCCGTATGAAGCGTTGTGCACGTCGCAATCTGCAGCGTTACAAGCTGCGTCGTGAAGAATTAATAAAGGTTTTGAAGAAACATCATTTTATTTCTGATGCATCCGTTTTATCAGAAAATGGTAACAGAACAACATTTGAGACATATCGCCTCAGGGCAAAGGCTGCTGTCGAAAAGGTAGAATTGGAAGAACTGGCTCGTGTGTTTCTGATGATTAACAAGAAGCGCGGATATAAAAGTAGCCGAAAAGCCAAAGGCAATGAGGATGGTAAGCTTATCGACGGGATGGAAGTGGCAAAGAAACTTTATGAGGAGAACCTTACTCCCGGAATGCTTTGCCGACAATTATTGGAGGAAAAGAAGAAGTTGCCCGATTTTTATCGTTCAGATTTACAGAATGAATTGAATAGAATATGGACGTTTCAGTCGCAGTTTTATCCAAATAGTCTTACGGAGTTGGCAAAAGACGAGATTCCCGGCAAAAACAGGACTCAGACATGGGCTATTCTGTCAAAATATTTTATATGGAAAGAGATTTGTGAGGAGTGGAATGAGGAAAAGGCTTGCCTTGAAGTCGTTGAAAAAGAATGCAAACTGAAAGGGCTGAAACGTCAGACAAAAGGTGTGGAGCAGAAGCGGGAAAACTATGAGTGGAGGGAAAAAGCCTTGTCTGAACGGATGAAACCGGAAGAGCTGGCCGTGGTGATTCAAGAGATAAACGGTGATATAAATGCTTCAAGCGGATATTTGGGAAAAATCAGCGACCGGAGTAAGAGTTTGTTTTTCAACCAACTTACGGTTGGGCAAGCATTGATGCAGGGGCTGGAAAAGAATCCGAATAATAGTCTGAAGAACATGGTTTACTATCGTCAGGATTATCTGGATGAATTTGAGAAAATATGGGAGACGCAAGCAAAATACCATAAAGAACTTACTCTCGAACTTAAACATGAAATCCGCGACATGATTATATTCTATCAGCGTCGTCTGAAAAGCCAGAAATCATTGATTGGTATTTGTGAGTTTGAACGTGAGGAACGTTGTGTGACAAAAGATGGCAAGACAAAGACTGTGATTATCGGCAGTCGGGTGATACCTCGTTCTTCACCTTTATTTCAGGAGTTCAAGATTTGGCAGATAATCAATAACATAGAGGTTTCGCTCACAGACAGAAAAAATATCAAGCGCAAAAAATCCTGCGAACAACCTTTGTTATTTGATGAGGCTGATGGGGTGGACAAACTGACAGTGTGCGGCAAACGATTCCTTGATCTGGAAGAAAAAGAACTTTTGGCAAAAGAATTGTCTGTGCATGAGAGTATGACCAAAAAGAAAGTCTTGGAACTGTTGTTCGATAATCCATCTGATTTAGACTTGAACTTTAAGGTAATAGACGGAAACAAAACCGGTTATCAACTTTATAAGGTTTTCAGTGACGTGATGGAATTATCAGGACATGAACCGTTGGATTTTACGTGTTCTGCTGATGAAATTAAAAGTCAGACAAGAGAGGTGTTTGCTTCTTTAGGATGGAACATTGGTGTATTGGGCTTTGATTCCTCTTCACCTTTGCCACTGGACAAGCAGGATTATTACCGCTTGTGGCATCTGCTGTATTCCTTTGAAAGCGACAATACCCCGACTGGAGAAGGCAAACTCATAGAAAAAGTCGCCGATTTATGTGGAATGGAAAAGGAATATGCTGCAATCTTTTCGTCTGTATCTTTTGTTGATGGTTATGGCAGTCTGAGTGCGAAAGCCATAAAGAAAATACTTCCATTCATGAAAAAGGGAAATGGATATGATGTGGCATGTAGTGATGCTGGATACCGTCATTCAGCCTCTTCTCTGACAAAAGAGGAGATAGAGAATAAAGAGTTGAAAGATTGTCTGGAAATCCTTCCCAAGAACAGTTTGCGCAATCCTGTTGTCGAGAAGATTCTCAATCAGATGGTGAATGTGGTAAATGAGATTATCGCCACATACGGAAGACCGGACGAAATCAGAGTGGAGCTGGCACGTGAACTGAAGAAAAATCAGAAGGAAAGGAAAGAACTGACTGAGGCTATATCTAAGGCTACCAAAGAACAGGATGAAATTCGCAAGTTGTTGCAAAAGAATTTTGGTATAGCTTATCCTACTCGCAATGATATTGTGCGTTATCGTCTTTATGAAGAGTTGAAAGATAACGGGTATAAGACGTTGTATTCTGATTCGTATATTCCAAGAGAAAAACTTTTTAGTAAAGATTTTGATATTGAACATATCATTCCGAAAGCACGCTTGTTCGATGATTCTTTCTCTAACAAGACTTTGGAGAAGAGGGATGTGAACATTGAGAAAGGCGACAAAACTGCATACGATTTTGTGCGTGAGAAGTATGGAGAGGAAGGCCTTGAACGCTATTTGAAAGCCTGTGAGAAATTGTTCACCGATAAGAAGGCGAAATTGAGGAAGCTCAAAATGCGGGAGGAAGAAATTCCTGATGGTTTCATTGAGCGTGACTTAAGGAATACGCAATATATTGCCAAACGTGCTTTGTCGATGCTGGGAAGTATCTGCCGACGTGTTGTAGCCACAACCGGTACGGTTACAGACCGTTTGCGCAACGATTGGCAGTTGGTTGATATGATGAAGGAACTTAACTGGGAGAAATACCATGTTTTGGGACTTGTGGAGTATCATCAGGACGCAGACGGCAGACAGGTGGGACGCATAAAAGAGTGGACAAAGCGAAACGACCATCGTCATCATGCTATGGATGCACTTACTGTGGCATTTACAAAAGATGTTTTCGTGAATTATTTTAACAATAAGAATGCCAGTGAGAATCCCAACTCAAATGAATATGCTATAAAAAACAAATATTTCAGCAAGGGGAGAGCTATAGCACCGATTCCACTGGGTGAGTTTAGAACAGAGGCAAAGCGTCATCTGGAAAATATCCTTGTGTCTGTCAAGGCGAAGAACAAGGTGGTGACAAAGAATGTCAACAAAGTTAAAGGAGCAAAGGATAAAGTGCAGCAGACACCGAGAGGGGAATTGCATAAGGAAACAATATATGGCAGCCGTAAGGAATATGTGACAAAAGAAGAGAAAGTTGGCGCAAAATTTAATGAAGAGATGATAATGCGTGTGTGTCGCCCGATATACAGAGAAGCTTTGTTGTGGAGATTACATCAGTATAACGGCGATCCGAAGAAGGCTTTTACAGGAATGAATTCATTGGAAAAAAATCCGATATGGCTTGATGAACAAAAAACGCGTCATGTTCCGGAGAAAGTGAATACTGTCGTTTTTAAAACTAAATATACAGTACGCAAAAAGATTGAGCCGGATTTAAAAATAGAAAAAGTGGTGGATGCCGGGGTACGTCGTGTGTTGGAAAAGAGGATTGAGGAATATGGCGGTGATGCAAAAAAGGCTTTTGTCAATTTGGATGAGAATCCTATTTGGTTGAACAAAGCTAAAGGTATTGCCTTGAAGCGAGTGACTGTTTATGGTATGATTAATGAGGCTTTGCCTTTACATAAGAAGAAGGACAAGGAAGGCAATTTGATTCTTGATGCAGAAGAGAATCATATTCCTTGTGATTTTGTACAGACCGGCAATAACCATCATGTGGCAATATACAGAAAACCTGTGTTAGATAAACAGGGAAACCAAGTTTATAATGAAGACGGTAGTCCTGCTTATGAACTTGACGAGGATGTTGTCTCATTTTATAAAGCTGTAGCCCGTGTCAATAAGGGGCAGCCGGTGGTAGATAAGGAATACAAGAGAAACGAAGGATGGAATTTCTTGTTTACAATGAAGCAGAACGAATATTTTGTATTCCCGAATGAGGAGACTGGATTTGACCCGAAGGAAGTGGATTTGATGAATCCTGACAATTATGCGTCTATAAGTCCTAATTTATTCAGGGTGCAGAAAATTGCTTCAAGGTATTATATGTTCAGACATCATCTGGAAACAACTGTTGAAGAGAAGAAAGAGCTACAAAATATAACATGGAAACGTATAAGATCTCTTGTAAAGATAGATAAGATTGTCAAAGTCCGTGTAAATCATATCGGTCAGATTGTTTCTGTCGGTGAATATTGATTGGTGAAGAACATGGTATGAGTTGCTGTATGACGTGCAGCAACTCATATTGCTATAAACCCAAGTCAAACTTTATAATAACACATTGCTTATGATTAAGAAGACGCTTTATTTTGGCAATCCCGCCTATCTGAATCTGAGGGATTCTCAGCTTGTACTGCATTTGCCGGAAGTGGACAATAACGAAACGCTGCCGGAGACGTTCAAAAAAAGGGAAGAGCGAACAATACCAGTGGAAGACGTCGGAGTTGTTGTTCTTGACAACAAACGTATAACCATTACTTCCGGGTTGCTTGAAGCCTTGCTGGAGAATAATTGTGCAGTGATAACGTGTGACAACCGCAGTATGCCTGTTGGTCTGATGCTTCCGCTGTGTGGTAATACTACCCAAAATGAACGGTTTCGTGAGCAGCTGGATGCTTCGCTTCCTCTGAAAAAGCAGCTTTGGCAGCAGACCGTGAAACAGAAGATTCTTAATCAGGCAAATGTGTTGAAAAAACTGACAGGAGAGAATGTGAAATGTATGGAAATATGGGCAAACGATGTAAAAAGCGGAGATGCAGACAATATGGAGGCGAGAGCTGCCGTGTATTATTGGAAATATCTGTTTCCTGATGTGAAGAATTTTGCTCGTGGGCGTGATGGTGTACCGCCTAATAATCTATTGAATTATGGCTATGCAATACTGAGGGTTGTAGTTGCCCGGGGATTGGTTGCAAGCGGATTGCTACCAATATTAGGTATTCATCATCATAACAGATACAATGCTTATTGTTTGGCTGATGATATAATGGAGCCTTATCGACCGTATGTAGATGAGGTTGTAGTCGAGATAATGAAAGAAACAGATGATTATAGTATATTGACTAAGGATATAAAAGCAAGATTGTTATCTATACCGGTACAGGATGTATATATAGCAAACAAACGTAGTCCCCTTATGTTAGCAGTGGGACAGACAACAGCATCACTGTATAAATGTTTCAGTGGGGAAAGTCGCAAACTGGTTTATCCGGAGATATATAGTTAAATGAGGTACTTGGAAAGACTGAGCGAATATCGTGTTATGTGGGTACTTGTTTTCTTCGATTTGCCTACTGAAACGAAAAAAGATAAGAAAGCTTATGCTGACTTTCGCAAGAATTTACAGCGTGATGGTTTTACTATGTTTCAGTTCTCTATTTATATCAGACATTGTGCAAGCAGCGAGAGCTCAGAGGTACATATAAAAAGAGTTAAATCCTTTCTTCCTGCGTATGGAAACGTCGGAATCTTGTGTATAACAGACAAACAATTCGGAAATATTCAACTTTTTTATGGAAATAAACCTAAAGAAATAAAGACTCCGGGACTGCAACTTGAATTGTTCTGAAAACGAAAAGCCGAACATTTGTTCGGCTTTTCGTTTTCAGAACAATTCTTTTTTCTTTTCTATTTGTCTTTGCAAGCTATTGAGTAATAACTGTTTATACAGAATCGGTTGTTTCTGATAATGCAAAGATACTAATTTGAAAGCAATTCACAAC
>JAJPZU010000228.1:0-17433 GCA_021204165.1 Prevotellaceae bacterium | reverse complement strand
GTTGTTTCTGATAATGCAAAGATACTAATTTGAAAGCAATTCACAACCACTATGATGCGAGCATTCTCGTTAAGCAGTTGTTTCTGATAATGCAAAGATACTAATTTGAAAGCAATTCACAACGCTCCTTGTATGATACGGAACGTTATCTCGTTGTTTCTGATAATGCAAAGATACTAATTTGAAAGCAATTCACAACCATATTCGCTGACGGTCTTGCCCGGTGGAAGTTATTTCTGATAATACCCTTTTTAATTGTAACAAATAATTCTTAGAATGTTTTTTAGTCTTTCTCTACCCCATACACCTCTTTATATATGTGGCTGCATATATTCGGGAATCTTTTTCCATATTGAGCGCACCGTAAGCCATGATGCGCATGGGAAGAAACGAATCGCCTTGGCGGTATGGCGGTTGGAGATATTTGCAGTCCCAAAGGCTGAACCCGTTGCGCTTATAGAATCCTATCCTCCGCACTGCGGTTTCATTGTCCGGAATCTCCACTTCAAGCACTATCGGAGTGGAAATCTTCCGGCACAGGCAGTCAAGCACCTTGCTTCCGTAGCCGTGGTTGCGTGCCTCCGGGTGTATGGCGAAATGTTCCACGTAGCAGAAAGAGCCGAAATCCCAGTATGTGATGATTCCTATCGCTTTTTCTCCGTCAAGAACCACATTGTTGTGAAAGAGCTTGTTCTCGTCTGTAAATTTCCGCAGCTCTGCAAGCTCACGGTATTCTTCCGGCGGAAAGGATTCCACGATTAAATCTTCCATGAACTGATAGTATGGAGTATCTTTCGTCTTGATTCTGTGTATGGTGAGCATTTTGTAATTGTTTGATAATGGTTTATATTCGTTACCTGTCGGCACATGCGGCCATAAACAAGCCCCCTCCAAAACAAAAAAGTGTGCGGCATTTTGCTTCGGAGGGGGCGGATGAAATCTTTTTACAGGTCGTACATTTTTTATAAGTTCTGTGCCTATTCTTTCAGCGTTCCGCCGAGCAGATTCTTTTGACCTTTCACATCCAGTCCCTTGGCTGCACTGTTTGTGACATCAAGCGTGATTGTACCGGCTGTCTGTGTGAAGTCCTTATCGGCACGTATTCCCATACATTTAGTCTGGTCTGCCGTGTAAGTACCTCCGCTGACAGTGATGTTCACGTCTGTTCCGCCAAAGCATAGATTACCTCCGTTGAGGACAGTATCGGTTGTCTTGCTGCATTTCTTTCCCTTTATTCCTTTGGTGCCGTTGCCGCTTGCTGTCGCCGTAATTTTCCCGCCGTCGAAATATCCGGTGTGGCATACACGTATTCCTTCACTGAGGTCTCCTGTGACATTGAGGTTTATTTCTCCTCCTGTCATGCGCAATATGCTGTCGCATTTCAGTCCGGTTCCATCTGTGGCCGATACATTCAGGTTGAGAACTCCTCCCTTGATAATCATGCAGCCGTAATCGTCAGCATCTATGCAGTCGCTTCCGGCATTATTGATGGTGATTATTCCGCCGTTGATTTGGAAATGGCTGTTGTCGTCGTTCTGTTTGCCTTTTCCGCAGTGTATGCCGTCGCTTACCGCACCGAAGATATTCACGTATCCGGTAGAGTTCTTGAACTGCAAATATTCTTTGGCCCCTATGGCATGTTTGGTGTTTCCTTTTACGTTGATGGTGCCTCCGCCCTTAAATTCAGGATGTCCCGAGGTGTAGAATGCCGCCTTTTGCAGTCCGTTTGCGCAGTCTTCGAAAGTGTTGACCGTGCCTTCCGGCATGATGACGGCAATTCTTTTTCCGCACTCGATGTCAACTGCTGCCCCTTTTTCGCTTTTCAGGTTGATGCCGGCAAGTTCAAGTGTCAGTTTGTAGTTTCCATTGAGAGTGAAGGAACCGTTCTTGGAACTGCCCTCGATGCTGTACATATACTCATCCGTCAGTGTCGTGGAATTTATCACCACGTCTGCCCCATTGATGCTGTAAGTCACTCCTTTGTATGAAGTTGGTACACTGACTGTGGCCGATGTCTCATTATATACGATGCGCACTTTGGGAAACTGCGGTTTGCTGAAGGTGATGCTGTCTATGTCTGCCACCTTATATATATTCCCCTCTCCGATATTTATCTCTGTCTCGTCCGCAGAGAACGTGATGTCTCCTAACGAAGCGATTTCGAGTACATCATAATCGAATCCCTCGCACACATACACCTTGTTTTGCGAATAGGCTGCCATGCACGACATGGCGAGGGTTATTATCGAAAGTATTGCTTTTCTCATGGCTTGAATATTTTATAGCTGTTTCCGTTTATATGAACAATGTACATTCCTCTGTCAAGAGTTGAAAGGCTGACAGAACCGTTGTTCTCCACCGTTTGCTTGGCAACAAGAGTTCCCGTAGCACTGTAGATTGTAGCAACAACACCGGTCTGCGCATCCGTATGCAGGCAGTTTCCGTCCCATGCGCCGTTGTTCCCTGTGCCAATGTTCCCTATGCCTTGTATTTCCGGAGTGCTGAAGAACATTCGTTTTACTCCTGATATAGGCATGGTGCTTGCTGTTCCGTCTTTGGTGGTGAGCACCATGTTTCCGTTGCTGAATGTCAGTTTGCTCAGTGATGCCACTGTCCATTCCGACATGGCACCTTCTGTCGGTTCGATGTAGAGGCTGTAGTTATCGGCAAATGCCGCTACACTCAGTGCTGCAGTTGCCATGATGGTGGTTAATAGTCGTTTCATATCTGTTTTTATTAGAAAAGTCAATTGCCGGTAGCTTAAAATGACAACTTGTATCCTATGCCGACGATATGTCCGTTTGGTTCGTCGTCGTCATCGTCGGTCTGGAAACGGTAGAACGCTGTAAACTTGTTCTTTTTGTTTATCTTGTAGTCTGCTCCTGCCGATATTTTCCATTTATGGGCAGTGTAGTTGAGACCACATCCGTAATCAACGGATGCGAAAGGGTTGATAGGCAGTCCTTTGATATTATATTCGGCTGTGAACTTGGAACGCAGCACGAATCTGTCCTTTGGGTTGACAGCTTTCAAATCACGTGTTGTGGAGGTGTACATTTCATCGTCGTCATTATATTTATAACGTATTTTGGTGCGTCCCACAGAATCCTCCTCACAGTAATGGTTGTATTGCACACTTTCTTTCAAAGAGAATGACCAGCGTTTGGACGGCGAATATTCTCCTGATATGCTGAGTGTGGTACGATGGCGGTTGCGCCAGTATCTGTCCGTGATGTTATATCCGTTTACCCCTCTGCCAAATTCTCCAGTCGCTTCGTCAAGCACATCGCCATGCTTCTCTTTTGTTTCGCTCAGCTTCTGCACCCACATGTATTCGAATCCGCCGCCTACCTTCATGCTGAATTTTTTCAGTTTCAAGAACTTGTAAGACAAGTCTGCTCCAATCGTATATCTGTCGATGCGTTCCGAGTTGCTTTGTGTGCGCATTCCTCCCTCGATGCCAAAGCTAAGTCCCGGTGCAAGCTTCTTGTCTATGCCCAAGGTGATGTCTGTTCCGAAGTCATTATTGTCGGAAGTTTCTTGTGCTGCCGCTTTGCCGCTTAGTCCTGCGATAAATGCAAATAATAGAATATATATTTTTTTCATGTTGTTCTGTTGCCGGCTAAAAACTAATTGTACAATTTAGGCATTTTAGTTAATGTATCGTCCGACTCTGTTTCTTCTGCATTGTAGTATATCTTTATCAGAGCCATATCTTTGAGGAAGTCGATGGAACCGATTTCCGCTCTTGTGATGTCGAGTCCGGTACGTGCCTTCAGGTCGGCAATCAGTTCATCATGACGCTCCGGAGTGATGAGGTCAATTTTGTCATACTTGATATACTTCGAAGCCAGTCCCTTGACCCACTTTCCTCTCTCTGCAATCCAAAGTACGACAGCAAAAAGAATGTCAGTCAGCAGAAGTTCTCCCATAGCGGTCAGTTCTGGTATCAGAAACTCAGGATGCTTGCCCGATATGTCCGCTTCCCATGCAAGGGCATTGATGGCAGACAGTGAGATGACAAGGAAAAGGTAAGTCATTTCACGTATAGGAACAGATTCTGTCCTGTAGCGCATGATACAGAATATGGCGAACAGTCCCATGGCGATACCGGTTTTTATCTTTGCGTCTCCCATAAGGTGTATCAGCATGAAGATGCAGAATCCTACGAGTATGAACGTGAAGAAGAAATCCTTTCTGCGGCTTTTTGGAAAATAGAAAGCTCTTGCGATGATTACTGTGAATGCTGTGTTGATGATTAATCTCAGCAGGAGGTCGATGAGACGACACGTGTCACTTGTCAGCACAGACAAGAAGTAGTTGATGGAATCCATTGTTTTTTGGTGTTTTTTTTGATATTGTACAATTTGTCCGGAGTAATGTCATACATCATGGATGCTGTGATATGTTTTTCAGACGTATGAATTAATTTTTTCCAGTTGTTTCAGTTTCAATTTGAAATTATTCTGCTTCAATGTACTGTCTGTCATTGCCATTCCGATGCAGCATTTGCTGAATCCTGTCGGATGTACATGTATGTCGCGGAGCAGACTGCATACAGGCGAGAACACATTGCCGTCACGTTTCAGCTCTATGATGACGATGTTTCCGGTATCGCGGTCGTTGCCGGTCTCGAAATTATGGAACTGTACATTGAAGTCGATGGTCAGTCTTTCCGTCTTTCCATAGTTCACGAGTGTGATGCGCTCAAAGTGGTTTTGCACCACGGGGTGCAAGTCTGACAAGGCGAGTCCCGTACGTTTCATGACAAGTTCGGCCGCAGCGTCCGATTTCATGCCGTCTTCAAGTGAACTGACCTGTATCCTCTTCTTCTTCGTCCGCAGGTGATTGTTCTTTTTTTTCACTTCAAGGAAAGTCAGGTCACCCGAACTGAGATAAGTGCGTACCCTCACTTTCACTCTTCTTGCTCTTTTGTTGTGATGCAGCATATACATCGTGTGCTCGTCCGTGTCGAGGTAGGTAGTTCGATACGGACTTATGCGGTCGCCGTTGATTTGCTGTACATAGTACTTCTCCTGTACAAGTTTAAGCAGTTCCACAAGCTGTCGCTTAGATGCAACATACTTGGTGTCAAGCCTGTTCATGAGTCTTATTGATGACATCTCCTCCAATGTGATTGGAGTCATATTGTCTAATAAACCCCTTATTTCGATGTCCGTGTTTTGGTTCATGGTCTGATAGGTTTTAGTTATAGTCTGTCAGAGGCAACTTCAGACTGCCAATGTATGCAGTAAAGACCCTGCTTATTCGGTTAAGAAATAATTTTGTTCAAAAATAGCGATATTATTTCATTTCTGTGTCAGATTTATTTCAAAATAACATTTAAATACATATTTATCGTCTTTTTTTACGGGTAAATCAACCGTTTTGAGGAGTTGTTTTTGAGATTTTGATAGTATTGGAAGACGTGCTCAAGAGATTCCTCATGTGTTCTTATGGATGTATTTGATAGACTCTTCATGTATATTTAGCGGGTGTGTTCTCGATAGACTCCTCATGTGTTGTGCGGATGCCTTGTGGGTGTATTCACAGACTCCTCCGTCGCTAAATATACATGAGGAGTCTGTGAATACCCCCACCAAATACACACGAATACTCCGTCAAACAGACAAGCCCAAATATGTCCACACAGAAATCTTGTAAAAATAAGAATCACAAAAAAACACGGAGTTTTCTATTGTTTAGGCGGATGTACGCAACAGATTTTTCCGTTGCATACATCCGCCTAATCCAAAAATTGCTATTCAAAAAAGCACTGCACGCAGGGTTACAAGCCCCAATTGTAATTCGGTTCGGACGAAAGCCAGAGTTCAAGTGTGCCGCCATTGGCAAACCGGTCGTGAGGCAGACGGAAGTCGGAATGCGACTTTCCGTTGAGCTTCGCCTCCTTGATGTAGCAGTTGCTGTCCGACACGTCATGGGCGATTATGCGGAACGTCTCTCCTTTGTAGTACTCCGGATGCAGCTTGATGGTCACTGCATCGAACACAGGAGACGTAATCTCATAATAAGGATTGCGCACAGAACCGCCATTGATGCTGAACAGTCCGAGAGACATCAGGGCACTCACACCGCTCATCTGCCCTTGGTCTTCGTCGTGACCGCCATATCCGCGGTACGGATTGATGTCGCCGTATGCCTGTTTGTTCACCCGGCGCACCCAATACTGCGTAAGCCACGGTTTGCCGGCATGTGAGAACACATGCGCCGTAGAGAGTCCCGGCTGATTGGCATAGCTGACATATCCGTTGCCATAGCCGCCCACAAAGTCCTGCTCCACACTCTGCTCAAACGCGAAATTGAGCATACGGCAGAAGGTATCGCTGCCTCCCATCGCCTCCACAAGTCCGGGTATATCGTTTGAGAGTCCGAATGTGGTCTGCCAAGCATTCGCCTCCTCATATCCCCAGCCATTCAACGGATCGGTGTGCATCCATGTGCCGTCGGGATTTTTCGGCATGAGAAGTTTCAAGTCGGGGTGCATACATTGCTTCCACCCCTGTGAACGCGTGCGATAGCGCATGGCATCCTTCTTCTTTCCCATTGCTTCCGCCATTTCGCTCAGTGCCCAGTCTTCGAAAACCCACTGCACTGTCAGTCCCGCTGCTCCGGGAGCATAGCCGTGAGAGTCGTAAAAGTCGAATGCTTCTTCGGCATTACGTCCCAGCATTCCGCCACGCTCGTGGTTATAGACCAACGCGTGGTATGCCTTCTTCGTATCCCATTTGTGGTTGATGCCTCTCTGATAGGCAGATGTAATCATAGAAGTGGCAGGACATCCGCTCATGATGAAGCTGTAGCTTCCTCCGCATGGACCTCGCGGAAGGAGTTTGCCGTGGTAGGCATACTCAAGGAGCGAGGCACAGAAGTCGTCGAGCAGGTCCGGATAGGCAAGCCCCCAGAGCGTGTTCTGGTTCCACTGCGTCAGCCACAGCGCGTCTGAGTTGTACATGTGGTGCTTCGGCTTGCCCGACTTGTCAAGCGCGATTTGCCCCACCTTCCAATTGTCGCAGAAAGTGTTTCGTCCGTCGATGCGTCCATTCGTGCGGTCCGGATACTGTCCGTTGATGTCGTCTATCTTGTGCCGTCCGAGCAGGGTGTGCCACATGTCCGTATAGAACTTCACTCTCTGGGCATCGCTGCCGCCTTCCACCGTGATGCGCCCGAACCAGTCATTCCATACTTGGTATGCCGCATGGCATGTAGCCTCGAAATCCCATCCCGGATTCTCTTCCTTCAGGTTCAGACGGGCATTGTCAGTGCTCACATACGAAATGGAAATCTTCATCAGCAGTTCCTCTCCGCTCTTCAGGTCAAAGACAGGAGCCACTCCTGCCGTAGGCGCATCGTGATAGCTCATTCCTTCGTTGCGTGCTACGGACTTTCCGGTAGAACGGAATGACGTAATGTCACGGTTCACCGTCTCGCCGTCCCACGAGTCAAGACGTGTGAACGGTCGGTTGAACTCGGCAACAAAATGTATTGTCACCACATCGGGACCGCCCCAAAGACGTCCCGTGGTGTCGAAAGAACCTGAAAGAGAGGTGGGAGAATCCTGATTGACCTTTGCATTGACCATTGTCGAGGTGCCGAGATACCCGCCCAGATTGAGAAGTACGGCAGCCGTGGCATCCTCCACATAAGTCATCCGGTAGAGACTGGTGCGTTCCGTAACGGTCTGCTCGACCCACGCTCCATACTTGTCGAGATAGACACGGTGGTAGCCCGGACGCACAATTTCCGACTCATGGGAGAACTCCGATTTCCAATGCTGTTCTCCTTTGCCGTAGTCCGTTGCGTCCGATGCAGGCATGACGGAGAGTCCGGAGAGCATCCACGCATGAATTTGCGGAAGGCCCAAGATGTAAGAATCGTTGTAGTTGTATCCTCCGCCGCCCTGATTCTTGTTGCGCGTCATAGGCGCAGCCGACATCATGCCCAAAGGCAGTGAGCCGGTGGAGAAGAAGAAATATCTGCCGCGCGTGGTCTCTATGTACGGATCGACCAGTTCGACTAAGTCGGAAACACCTGAAGGAGACGGATAGACCTCCACTTCGGAAAGTCCGGGATAGCTGCCGTCGCTGTCGGTAATCTGCAACTTGACGAATGTGGTGGTTCGGGGTTCAAACTCCACACTCCGCGCATCACCGTTCTCGGGGATCCGGCCTACGTCCACTCTGCTGCCGTCGCTGAATGTCAGTGTGACGGATGCCGTGTGAGATTCTTTACAGGCACGGTCGAACAGCACCACGCGGTTCACCGTGACAGGCTTGTCCCATTCCAGTTTCACCCAAGGATGGTCAGTCTCGCCCCAGAACATCTGCTGCGCCCCTGATGCCCATTCACCCTTGCCGGCAATGTGTATGATGCCGTCGGCGATATTTGCAGCGGGGCTGTCCGGTTGTTCTGACGAAGTGGTGATTTTGGCTTTCGGTGCTATGTTATAGGATGTGGCGAAACCGCACACACAACATAGCCACACAAGGAACATCACCAAATTTCGGATTGAAAATGTTTTCATATCATGATTCGATTAATGTTTTACACTGCAAAATTAATTGTGCAAGAAAACACGGATGAAAAAATTTTGCGTCAAAAATTGGGCGAAATGAACAATTCTCGCCTATACTCTGTTTTCAAGACTAAAAACAGCCGACAACGAAGCTTGTTGCAAACAAAAAGAAAGATTTCGGAACCACCGGAACACCCGACTGAATCACCGGAACGCTCAAATGATTTCCAGAAACAGAAATGGATACCGGAACTCTCGAATGAAAACAATAACCATTAATCAATATTTCATGAAGAAAAGAAGTTTTTTATTGGGATTAGTAGTATGCTGTCTCCCGGCATTGAAGACGGAGGCTTGCACAGGCATAGCACTGACAGCAAAAGACGGAAGTTATGTGCAGTCGCGGACCATAGAATGGGCTAACGAAGCTCTGAAGAGCGAATATGTGGTTATCCCTCGCGGACAGCAACTGGTCTCTTACACTCCGACAGGAGCCAACGGGATGACATTCAAAGCGCGCTACGGAACACTCGGCATGGCTGTGGTGCAGAAAGAATTTATAGCCGAGGGCATCAATGAAGAAGGGCTTTCTGCCGGTTTGTTCTTCTTTCCGAGGTATGGAGGGTATGAGAAATATAACCCCGCGCACAACAGGAAGACTCTTGCCGATTTGCAGGTGGTGCAATGGATGCTCACTCAATTCAAGAGTATAGACGAGATAAAGGCTGCCATATCTTCTGTGCATATCGTCGGGCTTGAACCGTCGTCTGTGGTACACTGGAGAATCGGCGAGCCGAATGGGCGGCAGGTGGTTCTTGAGTTTGTAGATGGAAAACCGAACTTCTATGAAAATACGGTCGGGGTACTCACCAATGCGCCGGGATTCCAGTGGCACTTGACCAATCTGAACAATTATGTCAATCTGTTTCCGGGGAACGCTCCTTCTCAGCAGTTGAGCGACCTCACACTGCAATTCCTTGGAGGCAATTCCGGTTTTCTCGGCATACCCGGCGATGCCACACCTCCTTCACGGTTTGTACGCGCGGCATTCTACAGGGCAACGGCTCCACAGAAAGCGACAGGTTTTGAGACGGTGCATCTCTGTTTCCATTTGCTGAACAATTTTGATATTCCTGTCGGGATTGAGCACAAGGGCAACGAGATTCCTGACATCCCAAGTGCGACACAGTGGACTTCCGCCATTGATTTGACAAATAGGAAAGTCTATTACAAAACAGCATACAACAACACCATACGCTGCATCAATCTGTCGGACATAGACTTCGGCAAAGTGAAATATCAATCACATCCACTGGATGACATACAAGAACAGCCTGTAGAATATGTCTTCGTGACTGATTAACAGCCACTGTTCCATCAATATAATAATATATAAGGAGAGGATGTTCCGTTGCAGAACATCCTCTCCTTATATATTATTACATCCGGCAAATTACTTTGCCGCAATCAATCGACAGAACTTTATTTCACAATCTTCTTCACACCGGAAGCAGACTTTCCACGTACATTCAACAAATATACTCCGGAAGGAATGTCCATGCTCTTGAACACCTCGTCAACATCACCACAAGCAGAAGTGAAGTTTCCGATTACCGTTCCATTTGTGCTGATGACAGCCACATTGACTTCTTCGTCCGCAGCAATGGCATCAATTCCCGTAGGATCATACTTGATGAAGAGCAGACCTTCGGCTATGCGACTGGTATCCCAAACCAAGCTGTTGCCCAATGCTGGGAGATCAAACTCCGGAGTTCCGGCAAATGTATCGCTCACCCACAGACGAACAGAGTCTCCATCAACAGGCTCATAGCTGTCATTCATAAATACAGAGATAGTTCCGTTCATCGTCAGCTTCTTGATTCCCTGAATACTTGTACCGCCGGAGTTTGTAGCCGTAGCGCAACGACGTACACCGACTCTATACACAGAGCCTGAATTGAACGTAACATTCTTGCTACCGAAGTCCAGCACACCAATCACAGCTGTGGCTGTAGCACCTACCTGAACCGTACCGTTAATTGTGTACATGCTGTTCTTCAATGTCACAGCAGTAGAAGTTGCACCGGAAAGAACGGCTCCTTCTGCCACCGTCAACACACCTGTTCCAAGCGAAGAGCCTGAGTTGAAATGAAGTTCGCCCTCATTGACTTTTACCGTACCGGTATTGTCCCATACTCCTGCCACAGTCATCTTTCCTGTACCAACCTTTACAAAGTTGGAATTGCTCGTCACCTTTCCTTCAAATTTGAAGTTTCCTTCATCACCGACCTGCCATGTGTTGGCACCAGAAGGCGATGTTTGGCTGAAGACACAGACTCCGCCCAGTGAGCCCTTACCGGTCACTTCACCTATTTTATATGTCTTGGCAGTGTTCTGGACTTCAATTCCCGAAGCAATATCCATCGTTCCTTTTGGAATACCGAAGCTGTTGTTCAAACAGAAACGTCCGTCGCCACTCACACCTGTCGGCTTCACCGTACCTTCAAACTCCGACCAGTTGCCTGTCAGAGAGGCTCTCGTAGCTTTCCACCCCGTACCTTCGACCAAAGGATAATACACTGTCACCGTACCGGCACCGGTCAGCTTGTTTGAATACGTATCTTTTTGGGCATAATAGTTCACAGTCGCATTCTTGCCGGCTGGAACATTTATCGCCACATTTGAAGCTTGATTCAAGTTGATAGTACCACCGCTAACCTCTACAGCCTTTGCAGGAGTAGCGCAGTTTGCCTCTACCACACCCGCAGTGATGACAAGTTTATTAAGTGAAGCATTATTGTTGGAAAGTTTCAATCATCCTGTACCTTTCTTCGTAAGAACCGTACCGGAGAAAGTCTTTTTCATGGTGAAGTCGGCAGAGTTGTTTATCACACCTCCTTCTTCTCCGGCAAGACGGATAGGAGACCCCATCTGCACTGTGGCTGTGATCTGTAGAGTGGCTCCGTTTTCAATGATGAATTTTTCAGGGGAAGAAGTGACAGCACCGAGATTGCCGTATGCCTGATACTCATTGGAGAGTGAAGATACTTTCACTGTACCGCCGCTGATACGGTTTCCGCCTGAATAAGTGTTGTCGTTTGAAATCGTGAGCATACCGCTTCCCGTCTTGACAAGAACAGCATCGCCTGTAAGCTTTCCGTCGCCGCTGAAAGTATATGCTTTCGTGTTGTCAACAAAAACAGTGTCCGCAGGAAGTTCATTTGAAAGCTGCACATTGAAAGCAGCCGCACCGTCATTGAATATCGCCTTGTCGTTGAGCACGAAGATTTCCTTCGCCTCCATGTCAGCAGCATCGGCAAAGTTCTCAGTCTCTGCAAAGTTCCAGATGTTGCTCAACGCACCGGTCCAGACAACAGAAGACGCACCGCGCATGTCGGCAATGTTCAAATACAACTTACCATCTTCATAACTGAGGTTGCACTTCAAGCCTGCCACACCGGAAACTTTAATGTCGTCCAAGTTTCCGACAATCTCTCCAATCTCTCCGATGAGATATTTTCCCCTCACCACTTCAGAGTTTTCACCTTCACCGTGGTACACAAACTCCATCACAGGAACAAGATAAGCCGGACCGTATTTCCAGTTTTTCTTTTCTGTCTTCAGGCATTTAGCCTTGATTACATCTGCCGTCAAGTCCTTGCCATACACATCTATAATGAGACGAGAGCCAAAGTTCATGATGAGCGAGTCTGTGGTGATGACACCTTTGTTGTTCGCACCACCCGGACGCACCTTAGAACCATAGTCCATCTTTATTCCTTTGTTGAACACTCCGCCATTAGAGTTCAGTTCAGCAAAACGGTTTAGCCATACAGGGCTGTTCTCCATTGTGCCATCGAAGTTCACAACTCCCGCCCAAATATTGGTTTCGCCGGTATATGTCATCTTCACATTCGGAAGATTGAGCACACCGTCGCCCTGCTTCACAAGCTTAGTGCCTCCTGTCAGCGCACCACCGGTCACATTGCAAGTATATACCGTGGTCGTAATAGAAGGTTTAGTTGAAATGGAGTTACTGCCGGCCGAACCTTGAACCCATGTCGGCACATTGAAAGTCACGATATAAGGACTCGCCCCATCGGCAATGGAAATCTTCGTGTCGGCATTCTCACACACAATGAAGTGCTTGTCTTCATTGGTGATAGTCCCTCCGTTAGCGATTTCTGTGCGTCCTGTCATGGTCAATGGAGGAGGAGCCATCGTGATGCCTTCCAGTTCTCCAAGGAAATAGCTCTTGTGAGGAGGCTGGTTGTAGCCAAGCGACTGCCATACCATTGCATTGCGGTACTGGTGGTCGTGCCACAGCGTATAGTTATGATAAGTAGTCGGGATATTTGTCGTATAGATTCTCAAAGCCTTGTTGGCATCGTCGCGAAGCACAATCTCCTCGCGCCAGTCGCCGAACAAGTCGCCCACAGCACCCGGATTGTTCTTAGACCAGTTGTTGAGCTTGGTACCGCCCGCACTCAACAAGCGCGCACCTGTACCCGGTTTATAGACCACAGCATAGCCTTCTGTGCCCGGACTCTCCAGATATTCGTCGCAAAGGTCACCATCCCAATAGATGCGCCAGTTGAGGTCGCCCCATCCGATGAACGCATCACCGTTAAGTTCACCAATCACCTTATCCGCCACAGAGCTGACCCATCCTGTGCTGACACTTCGCCCTACACTGCCGGGATACTGGTTCGTGAAGTTGGCACAAAGAGCGCGCCCGTCGTCACCGGTTGCTTCAGCCCTATAATAAATTTCAGACGTGGTGGCATTGCGGTAATTCATTGCCGGACGATCTTCGTTGCAGGCAAACTGCTCCTGCCCGTGGCGATAAGGGTCAAGATCGGAACAATGCTGTGCATCGCCGTGCCCCAGTCCCGTTGTCGAAAGCCCCTTTCCGTTATCGTCTATCACCATTGACCCATAGACAATCTCATCGCGTCCGTCCCAATCGACATCGGCAATGGCATAGTTGTGGTAGCCCTGTCCGAACCACGGCCCTGAAGTACTGCACTCCCACGACCATATTTGAGTAAGAGCATGAGTGGCAGGGTCCACATCGAATGCCGCCATCTTATGCTTGGTGTAGATACCGCGCCCGAGGAAAATGCTGGCATGACGTCCGTCGAGGAACGGCGCACCGAAGAAATGCTTGGTAGAACGGTGTCCCACAATACCCGAGCCCCAGTCAGCGTCTGTGCCACGAGTCAACGGATAGTTCATATAATTAGGATGAGAACTTGGACCTATCTGATAAGGCTTTGCCGTAGCTCCCTCCAGATAAAGCAGGTATTCGTTTCCGGAAGAAGTATATTCAATACCGTTCCAGCGCGTATCCACAGTCGTGCTGCCGATGGTAGTTGTCGTGCCGTCGGCATGGTGGATAATCATGTTGTCCTGACCGCGCATCAGCACTTCAGCCTTGCCGTCACCGTCCCAGTCGTATGCTACGGCATCCCACTGCTCATCGGCACCCGCCAACATGTTAGGTCCGAGGTCAATCCACCAAAGACGGTTGCCTTTGTAGTCATAGCAGTCAAGCTGATGGAAACGAATCTTCTGGCTGAGATCCGTCACCGAACCGCATTTGCGCTTCACAATGAATTCAGATATTCCGTCACCGTCAAGGTCGGCAAGCGACACGTCGTTAAGCACATAGTCGGTGCTTGCATCGGCTCCATTGCGGTCGTATGCCGGCTGTACCGGAATCTCCCAGTAATAGTTGCCGTTTGCGTCCTGCTTTTTCCACGGAGTGACAGCCTCACTTTGCGCCTGTTCCTTTCCGCGAACAACCGGTGCCACAGTGTATTTGCTGTTCACATTTCCGCTACGGTCTGTATAGTTAGACACCTTCAGCGGCTTGGAATTAAGCAAGGTTCCGTCACGATAAAGATTATACTCCACATCATAATACTCCTCACCGAAAATTCTCCAGCTGACAAAATTACCCGAAGAAGTAGGCATTGCCACCAATCCGCGGTCAACAGCATCCATGCTACGCTGAGCAAATCCGCTTGCAGACGCTGCAAACATGGAAATTAGAAGTAAGATTTTTCTCATTAGTGTATGAATTAGTTAGATTGTTACATAACGGTTAACCACAAAAGAACGAAAACTGTCACGGGTATGTCATAAAAAACAGGCCAACGGACAAAACCTCTGAATCTTCTAAACCGGAACAGCGAAAAACCACAAACGAATCGATTCTTCAAATACACTTTTCTGCTCTGATTTTCATCCAGTCCCGATACCAGTCCACGCTCAAATGTCAAACTCTTTTTACTGGTTGCAAATGTAACCATTTCATTTTTAAATACAAAATTGTGATTTGCCTAAATTGAAAACACTCACGTTTTTCACATTTCATTTTAAAACAAAACTGCAACAGAGACAATAGAAAAAGAGAGCCGTCCGTAAAAAACTCCGGACGACTCTCCCTTAAACGACAAGTATCCGACAGATAACCTGTCTCTTATGGCTCACTTTTATTTCTTAATCTTATAAAGAGCGAATGTCTTTGAAGGCACACTTACAGAAAGTGTAGCACCATCTACATTAATAGTCTTTGTCTGAGGAACATACTTCTGAGGATTATCAAGTGTGTTCTCCCCGTCCATATTGTCGGCAGAATAAGTAGTTACGCTACCGGTGTGCGAACCTTTCAAGCCCTTGAGATTGAGCGTGATGTCCTGTGCCTTGTCGCCGGTGTTGACCACCTTGACAATCACTTCGTTGGTTGACTTCTCATATACTGCACTTGCGAACAGACCGTCCTGTCCTTCTTTTCCTGCCACAGGTTTGCCGCCCATTGTCAGACTGAGCACGTTAGTTCCCGTGTTGTGCATGTACATCTGCTGTACATAATAAGAACAAGTGCGGAAAGAACGGAGGTTGTCATACCAAATCATGTCCGGACGCCACTGCCATCCGTCCACGTGTGCGAACAAAGGTGCGTATGTAGCCATTTCCACCACGTCAGCATTGCGCTCCACTCCGGTGAGGAATGCTGCCTCGAGAAGAGCCGCCTCGAAGTGGTTCCACTTCTTGCCTCTGCCATGACAAGCGTACTCTCCGGCGAACACCTTCGGACCCTTGCGCTGGTAGTTGTCATAACGGTCGCCGCTTGCAAGGAACCATGATTCCGGACGATAGAAGTGCTCATCCACGAGGTCTGCACCGAGCTTGCGCATTTCCGGCCAGAGATAGTCGAAGTCCTTGCCCTCAGAGTTCGGACCGGAAGAACCGATAATCTTGATGTTAGGATATTTCTTGCGAACCTGCTCCACGAATGGCTTCAAGTTTTCAGGATAAATCTCACCCCACTGTTCGTTTCCTATGGCAACGAACTTCAGGTTGAACGGTTCCGGATGTCCCATTTCCGCACGCAGCTTTGCCCATGAGTTCTTTGCAGGATCGCCGTTAGCAAACTCTATGAGGTCGAGAACATCGTCGATATAAGGCTGAAGCTGGTTCACTGCCACATGCTTGTCGGAGCGGTTGGAGCCGTTCTGATATTCGCACGACAGACCCACATTGAGCACAGGAAGAGGTTCTGCGCCAATCTCCTCCGACAAGAGGAAATATTCATAGAATCCGAGACCGTAGCTCTGGAAATAGTCCGGGAAGAAACGGTAGTCGAAAGTGTAGTGCCAGCGGTTCTCGTTGAGAGGACGGTTCTCCACCGGTCCCACAGTGTTCTTCCACTGGTAGCGGGTGGCAAGGTCTGTACCTTCTACGATACATCCGCCCGGAAAGCGGAACACACCCGGATGAAGGTCGTAGAGAGCCTGTGCAAGGTCTTTACGCATACCGTTCTCGTGTCCGTTCCATGTGTCTTTAGGGAAGAGGCTCACATGTTCAAGATCCACATTGGCACTGTTGCGTCCCAGCATCAGACGGAGAGAACCTTTGTCAACAGTCTTGCTTGCCTTGATGACCACTTCATACTTTTTCCATTCCTTTGAATCTACTTTGATATTTGCCTCAGAGAACTGCTGACGCTCGTCCATCGTCTTCGGGTCGCAGAGCATCACACGCACGGTAGCCTCGCCGCCGTCCGGAACTCTTGCCCACACAGAGAAGCGATATTCAGCATCTTTCTCATAGCCTATGCCGAAGAAGCCTTCGTTTTCAAGTCCTGTGAACTTGTCGCTGTGTCCGGAATATTCCAGACGCACATAGTGAGGGTTCTTGTTGAAAGGGCCGTCATTCTTCAACTGGATGTTGCCGAATGTGTTCCATCCCATGTAGTGGTCAGGAAACTCGAATGAACGGTTCTTGACAAGTTCACCATACAAACCACCGTCAGCAGCGTAGTTGATATCCTCGAAGAAGATACCATACATTGTCGGCTGTACTGTGGCACCGAGCTTGGATGTATTCACATCGAACTGATGAGATACATTCTGTGCCATTGCACAGGCAGCAAAACCAATCGCTGCCAATGTTGTGCCAAATTTAATCATAATCCTTTATTTTGTTTAGTATTAGGTCTTTTTTAACTTTCTTGGACAAAGGTAGAAGAAACTTACTTCATATACAAATTTTAGAGCCTGTTTTAAAATCTATTTATTTTTGTGGTCAGGTGGATAAACACTGATTCAAATGGATGTACTCAACAAAGTCCTCTGTGTGACTTGCATATATTATTCCTTATTTATATTTATTTTAGCAGATGTATTCGACAGAATCCTCATGTGTAACTTGCATATATCAGCAGACGTTTTCGACAGACTCCTCTTGTATATTTAGCGGGTGTATTCACAGACTCCTCCGTCGCTACCGCGCCACCTCCCCTAACTTAGGGGAGGAGCCAAGTTACCGTATTGTATGTTATCGCCAATGGGATTTTCATAGTCTTTTCAAGCTGTGGTATATAGGCTCCT
>JAJPZU010000178.1 GCA_021204165.1 Prevotellaceae bacterium | reverse complement strand
GTGCCAGAGGGCTTAGGATTTTAACATTTGGCAAAATCAAAAAGATAGTATAAATATAGTGTTTGGGTAAAAATGAAATTAAATGTTAGGTTTTGCCTCGCATTCTGTCAAAATTTTATTTTGTTAAAAAAAGCATATAAAAAATTTTGTTATGGGGCTTTATCAGAGTCTGATGTGTGGGCACATTCAACAGATTTCTCGGCATAAACAATAACTGTTTTTGAATATATAGCAGTAAGTGAAAAATAAATCACTATCTTTGTAATTTATAAGAGTGCGATATGGAAGAGATAAAGGAGAAAAATGATACTATCAGCAATGCCGTGGCAGAGCTGCAAAAGTTTTTGGAAAATATAGAGGAGGACTAAACTTTATGGGCAAAGACATCATCACAAACAATCAAGAAATAAACGGCTTGTTTCAGAAAGTTGTTGACCTTATCACTCAGGCAAGGGGACGTGTGGCGACAGCAGTCAATATTGCTGAAGTCTATACCAAATTTCATATTGGGCAGTATATAGTAGAATATGAACAGAAGGGAGAAATTAGAGCTGAATACGGAAAGGCTGTACTGAAAGAGCTCTCCAAACGTCTGACTGACAGGTTTGGAGAAGGTTGGTCTGTTGAAACCCTAAAGAAATGCAGAATGTTCTATTGCGTTTATAGTAAAAGGCAGATTGGGGCTGCAGTGACGACCCATTTGAAAAAGGTCCACAGTGTGGACCAAATTTCAGACAAATGCAAAAATGATAATCACTGTTTACCGGATTCAGCACCCGATTTTACTCTTTCGTGGTCTCACTATCTCGTACTCATGCGCATTGAAAATGCTGATGCCCGTAGTTTCTATGAAATAGAGTGTACGGAACAACAATGGAGCGTAAGACAACTCAGCCGCCAAACAGCTTCTTCGCTTTATGAACGTCTTGCACTCTCACGCAACAAAGATGAGGTGATGCGATTGGCACAGGAAGGACAAACTATAGAAAAGCCATCTGACATTATCAAGAACCCTATCACATTAGAGTTTCTTGGTCTAAAGCCTGATGCCGTTTACTCTGAGTCTAAAATGGAGAATGCCATTATCAGCAAGATGCAGCAATTCCTATTGGAACTTGGCAAGGGTTTCCTTTTTGAGGCTCGTCAAAAGAGGTTTACATTTGACGAGCAGCATTTCTATGTTGACTTAGTGTTCTACAATCGTTTGCTCCAATGCTATGTGCTTATAGATTTGAAGATAGACAGGCTTACCCATCAAGACTTAGGTCAGATGCAGATGTATGTCAATTATTACGACCGATACGTCAAACAAGATTTTGAAAAGCCGACAGTTGGCATCCTGCTGTGTAAAGAGAAAAACGATGCTCTTGTGGAACTGACCTTGTCTAAAGACGCCAATATATATGCCTCGGCATATCAGCTCTATCTCCCCAACAAAGCTTTATTGCAAGCTAAGGTAAAGGAGTGGATTGAAGAGTTTGAAGAGAGTAAAGAGATAAAACAAATAGAGGAAAACTGACAAACAAATGGATACTAAGAATTTACGTCAAAAGATACTCGATTTTGTCCATTAAAGCAAACCTATGTTTTATTTCTTCCGCCATTCTCTTTTGCTCTTTTTGTGGAGGTATAACTTTCTACAAGAACGGCATGTTCTGTTGCATAAAACTTTCCTTTAGCAATACTTATCCCGAACTCACTAAGAATATACCCGGAGTGTGATAAGACTCCAAGATTGACGGACTGTTTCGGAACGGTCTCTAAACCACCGCTTTTAATATTATTTATTTTGATTTTATACATTTATTCCGTCGTTTTTCTGTAAATTTGCCCCGATTTATGCCAATCGGTGTACATCCGGAAACTTTTATTGGGTAATAATCCGGGAAATGTACTTAAAAAAGCAATTATAGAATACGAATAAGAGACTGAAACTGAAACATGAAAGATTTAAGGTTAGAAGAGATTTTTGAGGAGTCACCAAGAGAAAATTCCATTTCTTTGATTGCCAACTTTGATACGGCTGAAGACAGCACGTTTGAAGTTGACTTTGATGATGAGAAGGAAATTCCGGTGCTCCCGCTTCGCAATATGATGCTTTTCCCGGGTACGATGCTGCCTATTAACATACGACGCAAGTCATCATTGAAACTGCTCAATGAGGCAAACAAGACAAACAAACTGATAGGTGTGTTTTGCCAGAAGGACGACAATGTGGAAGAACCGGACATGGACCAGCTTTATCTTGCAGGTGTCATAGCGAAAGTTGTTCGGATACTTCAGTTGCCGGATGGCTCGAAGACTGCGTTGCTTCAGGGTTTCAACCGTATCCGTTTGTATGAATTGCACGAGGAAATTTCATATATGGTCGGTCATGTGAGGAAAGCTCCGGAAGAGATTCCTGCCAAGGACGACCCTAAGTTTACTGTGTATGTGGATGCGTGTAAGGAGACGGCCGACAAGTTTCTGCGCTCCGGCGACGGTATGATGGCTGCTTCTTCGTTTGCCATCAACAACATACAGAACAAGGTGTTCCTTATCAACTTCATCTGTGCCAATCTGCCCATTTCGAACAATGAACGTATCATGTTGCTGGAAGAGGACAGTCTGCAAGACCGCGCCACCAAGCTGCTTGAGATTCTGCACCGTGAGTATCAGTATGCCAAGTTGAAGGCATCTGTACAGATGCGCACCCATGAGGATCTCAGCCGACAGCAGCGTGAGCATTTCCTTCAGCAGGAAATGAAGAGCATCAAAGAGGAGCTTGGAGACACGGGGCAGGAGGAGATTGACGGTCTGTATGAGCGTGCGGAGAAGAAGAAGTGGAGCAAGGAAGTGGCTGCCGTGTTCAAGAAGGAGGTGGAAAAGTTGTGCCACATGAACGAGCAAAGCCCGGACTACAACGTGCAGTACAATTATCTTGACACAATGTTGAGTCTGCCTTGGAATGAATGTACGAAAGACAATCTGAACCTTACCAATGCGGAAAGGGTTCTGAACAAAGACCACTATGGCATGGAGAAGGTCAAGGAGCGTATTCTTGAACATCTTGCCGTGTTGAAGATGAGGGGCGATTTCAAAAGCCCTATTATCTGTCTGTACGGTCCTCCGGGAGTGGGCAAGACTTCGCTCGGCAAGAGCATCGCCAAAGCGATGAAAAGACGTTATGTGCGTGTGAGCCTCGGAGGTCTGCATGATGAGTCGGAGATACGCGGACACAGAAAGACTTATATCGGTGCCATGCCCGGTCGTATCATCAAGAACATGATAAAAGCCCAGAGTTCCAACCCTGTGTTCATTCTTGATGAGATAGACAAGGTTTCGCAGCAGAACTTCAACGGCGACCCTTCATCGGCTTTGCTTGAAGTGCTTGACCCTGAGCAAAATTCTGCGTTCCATGACAATTTTCTGGATGTGGACTATGATTTGTCGAAGGTGATGTTTATTGCTACGGCAAACAATATATCGAATATCCCGGCACCTTTGCTTGACCGTATGGAGCTGATAGAGGTGAGCGGTTATCTGACTGAGGAGAAAGTGGAGATAGCCCGCCGTCACCTTGTTCCGAAAGAACTTGAGAATCTCGGAATGGCGGATTCCGGTGTCAAATTGACCAAGCCTGCCATAGAGAAGGTGATAGAGGGATATACAAGAGAGTCGGGTGTGCGTGAGCTTGACAAGAAGATAAACAAACTGTTGCGCAAGCTGACGCTGAATTATGCCAAGACGGCAGAACTGCCGAAGCGTGATTTGAAGCCGGAGGATGTGGAGACTTATCTCGGTCCTGTTGAATTTACACGTGACAAGTATCAGGGCAATGAGTATGCCGGAGTTGTCACCGGACTTGCATGGACTGCTGTCGGCGGAGAGATTCTCTTTGTGGAGACCAGTCTCAGCCGCGGCAAAAGCGGCAAGTTGACACTGACCGGAAATCTCGGTGATGTGATGAAGGAATCGGCTGTGCTTGCGCTCGAATATCTGAAAGCCCATGCGGACAAATTAGGTATAGACGGCAGCATCTTCGACAACTGGAACATACATATACATGTGCCGGAAGGTGCAGTGCCGAAAGACGGACCTTCTGCCGGTATAACCATCGCCACATCCATCGCTTCTGCGTTGACTCAGCGGAAGGTGCGTCAGAACATCGCCATGACGGGAGAAATTACACTGCGCGGAAAGGTGCTTCCGGTAGGAGGTATCAAAGAAAAGATTCTGGCGGCGAAGCGTGCCGGAATCAAGGACATCATGCTGTGTCATGAGAATGAAAAGGACATAAAGCAGATACCGGAGATATATGTGAAAGGGGTGACATTCCATTATGTGGAGAATGTGGAGGATGTGCTGAGTTTTGCACTGCTTGATGAAAAGGTGGCTGACCCTCTGGATTTTAGCGAACCCCAGCATACGGAGGAGGCGGGCAAGTGATGCCGCTCCTGTTTGCCCTGTGATGTGTAATATCGTTTGCAAAAACAGATAAATAAAAGAAATGACTTTTGAACTTCAATATACAGATTCAAAGACCAATGCGCGTGCCGGTGTGATAACTACGGATCACGGCAAGATAGAGACCCCCATATTTATGCCTGTCGGTACGATAGGGAGTGTGAAGGGTGTGCATCTGCATGAACTGAAAGATGACATAAAGGCGCAGATAATACTTGGCAACACATATCATCTGTATCTTCGCCCGGGGCTTGAGGTGATTGAAAAAGCCGGAGGACTGCATAAGTTCAACGGTTTCGACAGGCCGATGCTCACGGACAGTGGCGGATTTCAGGTGTTCTCGCTTGCCGGAATCAGAAAATTGACTGCCGACGGAGCTGAGTTTCGTTCCCACATAGACGGTTCGAAGCATTTCTTCAGTCCGGAAAAGGTGATGGATATAGAGCGTACCATCGGTGCCGACATCATCATGGCTTTTGACGAATGTCCTCCCGGAACTTCTGATTTCAACTATGCGCGTAAATCGCTGGACTTGACGGAGAACTGGCTTGACAGATGTATCAAGCGGTTCAATGAGACAGAGCCTAAGTATGGGTACAGTCAGTCTCTCTTTCCGATAGTACAGGGGTGTACATATGCGGACTTGCGCAAAAGGGCTGCTGAGAATGTGGCAAGCAAAGGTGCCGACGGAAATGCCATCGGAGGACTTGCCGTGGGCGAGCCTACGGACGTGATGTACGAAATGATAGAAGTGGTCAATGCCATCCTGCCGAAGGACAAGCCGCGTTATCTTATGGGAGTGGGTACACCGATTAATCTGCTTGAAGCCATTGAACGAGGTGTGGATATGTTTGACTGCGTAATGCCGACGCGCAATGGCAGAAATGCCATGCTTTTCACCAAGCATGGCATCATGAACATGCGCAACAAAAAGTGGGAGATGGATTTTGAACCGATAGATGCAGAAGGAGATTCTTACGTGGATACGGCATACAGCCGTGCATACTTGCACCATTTGTTCAAAGCCAAGGAACTGTTGGCTTTGCAGATAGCGTCGATTCATAATCTGGCTTTTTACCTGTGGCTTGTCGGTGAGGCGCGTAAACACATTGTCTGCGGTGATTTCTCTGTTTGGAAATCAAAGATGGTGGATGTGCTCGGAACGAGGTTGTAGTCTTTTGCCCTTATTATAATATGGATATGACAACCCACAGTGATATAGGCGATACAATGTCCGTTCCGGAAACAGACGGTGCGGAGGTGCGGAAGAGGCACAAGGTCTTCGGGCGGAGAAAGACCGTGACGGGAAATAAATGGCTTGGAAAAATCCGGGAGTTTATGGCTTGCCATCAGATAATTTCTCTGATTGACAGATATATAATAGGTAAATATCTCGGTACCTATTTCTTCTCGATTGCATTGATAATTTCTATTGCAGTGGTCTTCGACTTCAACGAGAATATAGACAAGTTCCTCTCTCGCAATGCTCCCTTGGAAGAGATAATGTTTGATTATTATCTGAACTTTATCCCTTTTTATGCAAACCTTTTCAGCCAGCTGTTCGCGTTCATTTCCGTGATATTCTTTACGACCAAGCTTGCGGAGAACTCTGAGATAATAGCGATGATGTCAACTGGAGTCAGTTTCAGGCGATTGATGCGTCCGTATATGATTTCGGCGGCGGTCATTGTGTGTCTGACATACGTGCTTGGCGCGTATGTGATTCCTCGGGGAAGCGTGAAGATGGTGAAGTTTGAGAATACGTACAAACGCAGAAATGTTCCGACTTACACAAGAAATGTACAGCTTGAAGTGGATACCGGAGTGATTGCATACATAGGCAGATACGAAGATAATATAAAGACAGGGTATGAGTTTACCTTGGACAAGTTTGTCAACAAGAAACTTGTCAGTCATTTGCAGGCATCTACCATCCAGTATGATACTCTTTCGGAAGAACCGTATCATTGGATAGTGAAGAACTATCAGGTGAGAAACCTGCAAGGTATGCGTGAAGTCTTGAGCCACGGAATGCGTCTGGACTCTGTGATAAGGATGGAGCCGCAGGATTTTCTTATTACTAAAGGACAGCAGACGACGCTGACGACTCCTGAACTGAAACAGTATATAGAGAGACAGAAGCAACGCGGATTTGCCAATATCAAAGAGTTTGAAGTGGAATATTGGAAACGGGGAGCTTCATCGTTTGCCATATTTATCATGACAGCAATCGGACTGTCGCTGTCGGCAAAGAAAAGGAAGAACGGTATGGGCATATCGCTTGGAATAGGAATAGGTCTGGCTCTTGCTTATATTTTGTTTCAGACAATCTCTTCCACTTTCGCGATAAATGCCAACATGCCTCCGGTGGTGGCGGTGTGGATTCCCAATGTCATATTTATATTCATAGCATTCTATGTATATAAGAAAGCACCGAAATAGAGGCGGTATAAAATGAACGATAAAAAATAAAAAGATAATATGTATTTTGACGAACTTCCATTGGATGATCTTATACTTGATGCGCTTGATGCAATGAACTTCATCCGGTGTACTCCGATACAGGAAAAAACGATACAGCCATTGCTTGAAGGCAGAGACCTGATAGGAGTGGCGCAGACCGGAACCGGAAAGACTGCCGCGTATCTGCTGCCTGTACTTAACGAACTGAATACCGGGAAATATCCGCAGGAGGCAATAAATTGTGTGATAATGTCGCCGACAAGAGAACTTGCCCAGCAGATAGACCAGCAAGTTGAAGGTTTTGCTTATTTCATGCCCGTGTCAAGTGTGGCAGTGTATGGAGGAAATGATGGTATAAGATATGAACAGGAGAGGAGAGGGCTTCAGCTTGGTGCTGACATCGTAATTGCCACTCCCGGACGAATGATCAGCCATTTGGCAACAGGGAATGTGGATCTGTCAAAGGTGTCATTTTTTATTCTTGATGAGGCTGACCGTATGCTCGATATGGGATTCTATGATGACATCATGAAGATTGCCTCTTACATGCCCAAGGATAGGCAGACAATCATGTTCTCTGCCACGATGCCGGAGAATATCCGGAAGCTGGCTCATAATATATTGAGCAATCCTCTGGAAGTCAAAATCGCTGTATCCAAGCCTGCGGACAAGATAAAGCAGATTGCATATATATGCTATGAGGAGAAGAAACAGAAGATTGTAGAAAAAATATTGAGCGACAAGACACTGGATAGGGTGATATTGTTCGCTTCTAAAAAGTCGAAAGTAAAAGAACTTGACAGCATATTGAAACAGAAGGGTGTGAACTCCGGGGCAATGCACTCGGATTTGTTGCAGTCTGAAAGGGACAATATCATGTATGAGTTCAGGAATCGTAGGATAAGTGTCTTGATAGCTACGGATATTGTCAGTCGAGGAATTGATATTGACGATATACAATTGGTCATCAATTATGATGTTCCGCACGATCCGGAAGACTATGTACACAGAATCGGACGTACAGCGCGTGCGAACCGGGACGGACAAGCTGTGACACTTGTTTCGCAGCGTGATATTCCGAGTCTGGAGAAGATTGAAAAGCTGATAGAGAAAAAAATCGAGAAACCGTCCTTACCGGAGGGATGTGGAGGCTCTCCTGAATTTAAGCCGGAGAGGAGAAAGGTTGGAACCGATAAAGCAGGCGGCAAAAAGAGGCATGGAAGTGGAAAATGGACGAAAGCTCGTGCCAAGAAAAAGGATGGTAATACTACTTCGACAGGCAAATCGGAATGAATCTGGCTATTGATATAGGAAACTCAACTGTGAAGGTGGCTGTGTTTGACGGTCAGGAACTTGTGCATTACGATAAGTTTGAAGGGCACAGTCTTGAAGGGCTGGAGAAAGTCTCTCGGAATTATGCAATTGAGAAATGTATTGTCAGTTCCACCGTCAATGTGACTGATGACATGAAATCGGATGTCCAAGCTACCGGAATTGAAAAAATTGTGTATCTTGATAGCACGACACGTGTACCGGTTAAAAATCTGTATAGAACTCCCCGAACATTAGGCACGGATCGTTTGGCTGCGGCCGTAGGGGCATACAGTCAAAGCGGAGGACGGGATGCACTTGTGGTAGATATGGGTACGGCTATCACCTATGAACTGGTAACTGCGCAGGGCGAGTATCTTGGTGGCAATATTTCGCCGGGAGTAGAGTTGAGGCTGAAAGCTTTGCATGAATTTACGGCAAAGTTGCCTAAAGTGGATAGAGAAGGCGAGAAACCTTTTTGGGGCATAGATACGGAAACTGCGATACGGTGTGGTGTGCTGGACGGAGTAAGGCATGAAATAGAAGGATTCGTGAAAGAACTAATAGTTAAATATCCTTATCTTGTCGTCTTTTTGACAGGAGGAAACATCTTCGATTTTGACAGCTCCATAAAAAAACGTATTTTTGTCGATAGATACATTGTATTAAAAGGTCTGAATAGAATATTAAAAGATTATTGATGGCAAAATCATATAAGATAATTTGTACAGCGATACTTGCTGTCGCCTCGGTCTCCGGTATGGCTCAGAACGGTATAAACTCCCCATATTCAAGGTATGGATTTGGTATGTTGTCTGATCGTTCCATGGGATTTAACAAGGGAATGGGAGGAGTTGCACAGGGGTTTCGTAATGGACAGGAAATAAATGTGGCGAATCCAGCTTCGTATTCGGCTGTTGATTCATTGACTGCATTGTTTGATTTTGGGTTGTCCCTTTACAATGGAAACTATAAGATGGGCAAATTGCAACAGAATGCGAAAAACTCAAGTTTTGATTATGCGGCATTTCATTTTCGTGCTGCCAAGGGAGTGGGAGTTGCAGCCGGAATATTGCCGTATTCTAATATAAAGTATAGCTTTTATTCTGCTGATGAAAGGATAGAAGGAGTTGCTGATAATATATCTTCTTCATACACTTTTAGTG
The DNA here is from genome assembly GCA_021204165.1 of Prevotellaceae bacterium. Lineage (GTDB taxonomy): Bacteria > Bacteroidota > Bacteroidia > Bacteroidales > Bacteroidaceae > RGIG8745. The sequence continues at coordinate 20,819 of JAJPZU010000178.1, read as the reverse complement.
GTGATGGAGGTTTGCATCAGGTTTTTGTTGGAGCCGGATGGCAAATCATGAAACCTTTGTCTATTGGCTTTAATGCTTCCTATCTTTATGGTTCTTATTCGCATAAGATGGCATTGTCGTTCAGTGAGAGCAGTATAAATTCCATAAATAGGGGATATACAGCTGAGGATATAGGTACTTATATGCTGGACTTAGGTCTTCAATATACGATGAACTTGAATAAGGATGATAAGCTTACCTTGGGATTGTCTTATTCTTTGGGGCATGATATGAGTGGTTCGGCTGTAAGATACACATCGACGTCAAATTCGGGAGAGTCGAGAGATACCATCAGTAATGCTTTCCAGTTGCCGCATTCTTTTGCTGCCGGATTAACTTATTATCATAAGAACAAACTGCGTGTGGGTGCAGATTTTGAGTTGCAGAAATGGAGTGATGTCAGATTCCCGACACAAGAAACCAGTATCAATGGAGGTGGTGCCTCTTATCTTTCTGCAAAAGGATTGCTGAATGACAAGATGCGTATCTCTGTGGGAGCGGATTATATTCCGAATCCATTTGGACGAAAGTATTTGAATCACGTGAGTTATAAGATTGGCGGATATTACTCAAAATCTTATGCCAATGCAGATATGACAGGTACTATAACTGATAAACCGTATGAATTCGGTGTGTCTGCCGGTGTAGCATTTCCTATCATCAATAGGAATGTATGGTATAACAGTCCGAAGGTGAATGTTTCACTCCAATGGGTGCATAGTAATATCCCTTATCTGAACTCCCAGACCAAAAGGGCTGATAAATTAACTGAGAATTACTTGAAATTGTGTGTGGGACTTACATTCAGTGAACGCTGGTTCTATAAATGGAAAGTACAATGATGAATGTGGTAATATAATTGTGATAATATAAATAGGAATAAATTAAAACTAAAAACAGATATGAAAAGAAATTTCTTTTTTTCTTGTGCTCTGGCTCTGTCTGCTATAAGTGTATCAGCTCAGAAGTATGCAGGAACACAAATGTATGATCGTATAGGTCATGGGCAGGATAGTATTGAAGTTATTAACAATCTAAGTCTTTATCAGGAAGCTTATAAGGCAAAGAATTATCAGGAAGCCTATGAGCCGTGGAAGTATGTGTTTGAGAAAGCTCCGCTTGCGATGATACGTATATATACAGATGGCGCATGGATGCTTGAAAATATGATTGCTAAGGAGACTGACGAGGCTAAGAAGAAAGAGTATTTTGATATGCTCATGAAGGTTTATGACCAGCGTCTGGAGAATCTTGATGATCTCAACTCGTTTGCAACCAAGAAGACCACTTCAACTAAGGGCAACGTGATATGCAGAAAAGCATACGATTATTATTGCTATAGTCCGTCGATGAACAATGAGGAAGCATATAAGATGTTCCGTTCAGGAATAAATGATATGGGACCTAACACAGAAGCATTCGTGTTGTATTATTTCATTGAATGTTCATACAACCGCTTCCATGCAAATCCGGCTGTACGAGAAGACTTTATCAGAGACTATATGGAGTGTAATGATATTTGTGACAATCTTCTTGAACAAGCTAAAGAGTATGCAGAGGCTGACACTTTGATGGCTCAGAAGATTGTGGGTAATTATCAGCCGACACAGGAGAAGTGTAATGACTTGTTCGTGAAGTCTGGTGCTGCTGATTGTGACGCTCTTGAAAAAATTTATACGGAAAAGGTTGAAGCAAATAAGACTGACTTGGCTTATCTTAATGGAGTGCTTCAGGTCTTGACAAAGTTTGAGTGTGACAAGAGCAACATCTATTATCTTGCTTCTGACTATGCTTATGAAATAAACAAGACTCCGGATGCAGCCATTGGTAAAGCACAGAAATTGTGGAAAAACGGTGATACCGAAGGTGCTTTGAAATATTTTAAAGAGGCTATCGAACTGGAAGAAGATGTGGCAAAGAAGGCGAAATATTCATACGGAATTGCTGCAATCTTATATCGTAACGGAAATATTGCTCAATGCCGTCAATACTGCAACCAAACGCTTAAGTATATGCCAAGTTATGGAGACGCATATTTGCTTTTGGCAAGCTGCATCGTAAGAAGCGCAAGCGGAGATCATTTGCAGAAGAGTTATTATTATTGTCTTGCTACAGACAAGTGCTTGAAGGCTAAGGCTGTTGACCCTGCATGTGCAACACGTGCAAATCGTCAGATTGCCGGATATACTGCCGGATATTATCCTAAGTCTGAGGCTTTCTTCGCTGGATTGAAGGCTGGACAGTCTGTAACAGTCATGGGTGAGACTACTACATTGCGTCTGCGTTAATTTGGGTATAAAGCAAGATTAATATCTGAAAAAATAGCCCTGTATGATAAAAGGACTTACAAAATGTTTTAGCATAACGGTTGTATTGGTGACAGCCGTTATGCTTTTTTTTCTACAGGCATGTCAAAGTGATGAGGTTTCAGACGCTCCGCAAATAGGTATTCGCGATTCGTTGCCTGTTCTTAAAACGGTAGGTGTATCTACTTTAATCTCTGACTCTGGTGTAATAAGGTATAAGATGATTGCCGAAGAATGGTTTGTTTACGATAAGAAAACTCCTACATATTGGTCGTTTGAAAAAGGACTGTTTATAGAGAAGTTTGACGAGGCTTACCATGTGGAGGCTTTTATTTCATGTGATACAGCTTATTATTATGACCAGAAGAGATTGTGGGAATTACGTGGAAGAGTGTTTGTTAAAAACCAGAAAGGAGAAACTTTTAAGACTTCGTTGCTTTTTTGGGATCAGGCTGCGCACCGTATATATTCTGATCAGTATATGGAAATTGATGGTGAAGAGCAGGATTTGTCCGGATATAATTTCAGCTCAAATGAGCAGATGACGGATTATATTATTCATAGTTCTAAAGGTGCTTTCCCTTTGGAAGAAAAAGAAATAGCTCCTCCTGTTGAAGAAATATTGGAAGAAGACGTTGATACAATAAAAGACAATACTCACTGATTGTAATATTTAACATTTGGGAATGTTATTTATAGGTAAAATCTGTAATAAACAGTCTTTTGTCTGTATAAAAATGAAAAAAGTACTATTATAATATTTATAGGAAAATTATTTTTTGTATCTTCGTGCGTTTTTGGAAAAATCTTGAATGCTTATTTGCATTGATAAGCAGCTTTCTGTGGTAAACCATAGGGAAAATAGTAAAATGAAATAATAAAAATAAAAAAACAGATAAAAATGGCAGTATTACAAAAAATCCGAAACAAAGGAGTTTTGCTTGTAGCCAGCATTGCAGTTGCGCTTTTCTTATTCGTTGTAGGAGATGCACTGCGTGGTGGAGAGATTTTGTTTGCGCAGTCCAAACAACAAGCAGGTGAGATTGATGGTGAGTCTTTGTCTATTCAAGACTATCAGAAAATGGTTGACGAACTTCAGGTTTATTATGAAATAATGAGCCAAAAGAGTTCTTTTTCTGAAGATGAACTTAATAGAATTAAGGATGAGGCATGGCAGAATTATATTCAGAGCAGTCTGATTAAAAAAGAGTGTGATATATTGGGTATATCTGTTACAGATGAAGAAATTGCTGAAATAGTGAGAATGGGAGCTACTCAGTTGCTTCAGGTACCGTTCTTCATGAATCGGCAGACTGGACGATATGATTATTCTTCTCTTCAGAACTTTCTGTCTGAATATAAGAAAATGAAAGATTCTAATACTCAGATTCCTGAGGTGTATGAGAAACTGTATAAATATTATATGTTTGTGCAGAAGTCAGTGCGTGATCAGCTTCTTGGCTCAAAGTACCAGACTCTCATTGCTAAATGTCTGTTGTCAAATCCTGTAGAAGCAAAGATGTCTTTTGAAGGACGTAACACAGAAAGTGATATCGTATTGGCTGCAATACCTTTTTCTTCTGTTGACGATTCCAAAATATCTGTCTCTGATGAGGAAGTAAAGGCTAAGTATAATGAAGATAAAGAAAAGTATCGTCAGACTGTTGAAACACGAGATATTAAATATATAGATGTACAGATACAGGCAAGTGGTGAGGACAGAATTGCTACTGAGAATGAAATGAACGATGCGTATAGCAAGTTGGTGGTTGCTACTGATAATAATGCAGCAGGCAATGTGGTACGTTCTAATGCTTCGCTTATGGCATATTCAAATGTTCTTAAAGGCAAAGAAGCTTATCCTGCAATGATTTCTGCGCAGCTTGACTCTATGGCTGTAGGACAGGCTGTGAAGCCGGCTTATGATGCAATGACTAATACTTATTATACATTTAAGCTTCTTAACAAGACTGTAGAGGCTGATTCTGTGCTTTATCGCCAGCTTGCTGTAATAGGTAATGATGAGAAGGAGATTTCAACAAAAGCTGACAGTATCATAAAGGCTATAAACGAAGGTGCTACGCTTAAGTCTATCGCTAAGAAATATAATCAGGAAGGGGATTCTATGTGGATTTCAACATCTGCTTACCAAAACTCAAATCTTGATGCAGACAATGCTTTGTTTATTTCCACATTATATGGTATGAATAAAGGTGAGACTAAGAAACTTTCATTGCCTAATGGTTACACTGTGATACTTCAAGTTGTTGATGCGAAGAATCCTATTACAAAATATAATGTTGCAGCTATTGTAAAGGAACTTAAGTTCTCAGATGAAACATATAAGAATGAATATAATAAGTTTAGTTCTTTTGTTGCTTCTAATACAACTGTCGATAAACTTGAAGCCAATGCTGAAAAGAATGGCTATCGTCTTCTTCCTCTTAATGATGTGGCAAACAATGCTCACAACATAGCAGGCATTCATAAGACAAACGATATTATAAAATGGTTGTTTGATGAAGCTGAAGAGGGTGCTGTTTCTCAACTCTATGAATGCGGTGATAACAATCATCTTATGCTTGTGGCTCTTACGGGTGTTAATGAGATAGGGTATCGTCCGATTGATAGAGTTAAGGATGAAATTAAAGAAACTCTGAAGAACGATAAAAAGGCAGAGATGATAATGGCAGAAGTAAAAGGCATTAGTAGTATTGAAAATGCGGTAAAGGCTAAGAATGTTATATCCGATACTGTAAATCATATTTCTTTTGCTAATCCTTCATTTGTAAGAGCTACTAATGCAAGTGAACCAATTGTAAGTGCTGCAGCGGCAAAAGCTTCTAATGGTTCGTTTGCTGGCCCTATAAAAGGTAATAATGGTGTTTATATGCTCAAAGTTATCGGTAAGAATAAAACGGCCGAAAAATATGATGCAAAGTCTGAAGAGTCTAATCTTGCAAACACTGCATTGCGAATGGCAATGAATGGAGTGATATATGATCTCTATCAGAATGCTAATGTTAAAGATTTGCGTTATAAATTCTTTTAATAGATAATATATAATGTGTAGAGAGCGGTTTCTGACTGAATGAAGTGCAGAACCGCTCTTTTTCCTTTTTAGGTATTCATGAAACAGAGCTGTTTTAATATATATAGGTGTAGTCGTATTATTAGGTGTGCTATTTCTTTCATGTGAAGAAAATGGGGCAGGAAGAACATCTGTTATTTTTGAGGAACAACAAACTGTGCAGTCTGAAAATTGGGACTTGGAAGATATTCAGATGTCTGGTGAACTTATTATTCTGACAATTTATGGACCAGCCAGTTATTTTGAATTGCATGGCTCTTGTTTTGGACATCAGTATATGCTTGCCAATGAATATGCAAAAAGTATAGGGGTCGGTATAAGAGTGGATGTTTCACGTTCCCAAAAAGAACTTATAGAGAAATTGGAAAAGGGTGAGGGGGATATTATTGTCTATAATTTAAATGTTTCTGATTCTTTAAGAAGTAAAGTTACATATTGTGGAGAGAAGGAAATCACATGTTTTATGGATAGTCTTTTGAAAATGAAAACTGTAAGTTCTTTTTCTTCCTCCGATAATATGGCATGGGCTGTAAGAAAACAGTCTGATAATTTGGCGCATTCCCTTAGTTCGTGGATGTTGAATAACAGAAATAGTTTTTTTGATATGGCAACAGTTACAATTTCTGATAGGAAAGGGAATAAGATATTACCAAGACGCAATGTATATGCTCCTGCATTGAATCTTGCAAAAGGTGAAATTTCTGTATATGATAGGATATTTAAACGTTATTCTATTGCGTGTGATTGGGATTGGCGGCTGCTTGCTGCACAGGCTTATCAAGAGTCTGCATTTGACTGCAATGCTGTTTCTTGGATGGGGGCGATGGGGCTTATGCAAATAATGCCGGCAACGGCTAAGCATTTGGGAATAGAAGAAGACGACATCTTTAATCCTGAGATAAATGTGCGGGGTGCGGTGAATTTAATAAAAGAACTTAACTCTCATTATTCCGACATTGCAGATAGAAGTGAACGTCGGAAATTCATTCTTGCCGCTTACAATGCTGGTCCGGGGCATGTTGATGATGCGAGAACCTTGACCGCTAAGTCTGGTCTGAATCCAAATGTATGGAATAACAATGTCGATGGCTATGTACTTAAAATGAGCGATGAAAGGTATTATAATGACCCGTCTGTGAGGCATGGCTACTTCCGTGGCGAGGAAACTTACAAATATGTTTATGATATTATGAGACGTTGGGATGTTTACCGGAAAAATGGTAAATGAAGAAACGTTTGTTTGTAAAGTCGGTTTTTGTGTGAAATATATTGTATTATAAAAATATTGTCTTTGCGGTGTCTTTCTTAGGGCTGTTCTTGCTTTGTTGAGAATTGTACTTTAAGAAGATAACATCATAGGAAGCATTTATCATGCGCTAAGTTTTGACGTTTCAGAAATCTGGCAGTTTCTAATTTCAGTCTAAAACTTGCAATGGTAGATGCCTACATGTATGATTGGTTGTACCCTTTTTTAGGGCACAAGTTTATGGCATATATGTTTATGTTCTGCTTTCATGGCATCCGTCATGAGGCGAATTTATATGGCGATGAACTTCTGGGCAACGTGCTTGGGTCATCATACTACGTGGGTTTCTGCGTATTGCTCGTTCTGACTTATTCCCTCATCCTAAACTTAACTCCCTTCTGGACTGTAAAGATGCCACTTGTATTGGGTATGTTGGATAAGTAGTAATTTGTAGAAATGGAAATTTTATTGAGTATTGTGGAAGAGTTAATCATGATGCTGTTAGCTCTCTTCATAATGGCAAAAATATTGGATTGGTGACAGCCCATGTCTGTAGTTCTGTGTTGTTTAAGCCCCAGCTAATTACAGGTTGGGGATTTTAATGTATTGTACCTATGGAAGATTTGATAATACAGGCAGAATTAATGATAATGCCACTTACAGATGTCACATTGCTTGTCTTTGCTTGTAACAGATACAGGAAATAAGAGTACCTTTGTATGCAGTCAAGGCACAGCCCATACCTATGGTATCTGATATGCTGGAGTTTACTTTGAAAAAGCAGTAGTTATATGATTGTTTCTCGCTTGAAAGTAGTATCTTTGTAGCATGAACAATTAAAGTAATTGCTAATGAAATAGAAGTTTAACTAAGACATATTAGAAAAGAAGTGTTTGCTTCTTGCTTGATGTATTCTGAAAATCGCCAATTAGAAGAATTATCCATCAGCAGCAGGAGAGTGAATGCTTGCACCATAAGGTGTGGGCTTCCTTGTTGTATGGATATAGGTGTTTGGCGATACCTCAGAATAGCAACAGGTTTAGCCTACACCTTCTTTTTGTAGTATGGCTGCAAAAAGAGTAATATCATGAGAACAACAGATGAATTGGATGATGTTTTAGTGGATGAATACTACTTTGAGTCTTCATTCAAGGAGTGCTATAATGTATATGAGCCTACCTATGATGAAGTATCTGATATGTTAGAATTGGCTGAACTCCAATCTCAATATGCTTATTGGTGCTTAAAGAGTAAAGAAAAGTTATGTTCAGATAGCTTACCAAATGCCCCCCGATAGCTACTTTATACTATTAATAAAGAACCATATTAATTTATATAAGGCTAATCCTGCAAACCAAATGAACTCGGCAATGAAATGGCTTTATAACTCAACAGATGCGGCTATATTGAGCTTGCAAATAAGTATGCTTGCTATGCACTCCCAATTAAAAAAAACAGTCAGATATTTCTGTAATGGATGAACAGACTCAGTTGGAATCATTAAATCCCATTACAGTATCAATGGGAATAGCTATTTACACCTACTATACTATATTGGTTAATCCTGCTGTGCAAATAAATTCTTTCAATAACTTGTTTATTAAGAGTTGGTACTGCTATTATAAGAATTGGATGGCTCGCTGTTTAATGATTAAGATGAATGGTTCTAATTGGGAACAGCAATTCAATGGGGTCTTGTTAGATAGTATTAAGTAATAAACTCTGATTATATGAAGCCTTATAATAATGGAACAAAGAAAATAAAGGGGAAATATGGAATGATAAGTATTACTCCATATATATATGCGGTGATGAAGATGTTAGGAAACTTAGAGACAAAGGGATCTCCCTCTATCTTACCAGAGACTTGATTTGTGCTTGTAAAGAATACTTGTGCCCTGTGCTACAGAATGGCAAGATAGGCTTTATCAATAGCTTTGCAGAAATAATTATACCCCCAAAGTATGACAGCTTTACAGGAAAGTTCACTTCACCCGAATCCATGATAGTTGTATATAGAGATAATATGTGTGGGGTACTTAATACCAATGGATTGGAAATATTGATGGGTGAATATCAAAACATATCTCTTGTTGGCACTCAATATGCAATAGTCATGAACTTTGAATATCAGAAAGGTCTCGTTGAAATTATGACTAATCAAATAACTATACCCTTTGGAGAGTATCACAACTTCAATTATTACAATAACATCTTAATAGCCCGTAAACAGCTCCTTAAAGGTCTAATCACTCCTACAGGCAAGCAGCTTACTCCTATACAATACAGGTGGATTAGTGGAGTTGTAAATGGGCTACTCAGAGTTATCATAAAACAAAAGACTGATGATATTGTGATAAAGAAGTGGGGACTTATTGATATACAGGGGCATGAGGTACTTCCTGCTATTTATGACAACATATCTCCAATCAGAAATAATGGAAGTATAGTATATGCTGTAAAAGACAATAAGACTATCAAGTTTGATATAAGCAATATAACTCAAAGAGCTAATATAGAATAACATGAAACAGGATCTAAGTTGGAGCATAGCCAAGACGGGCTTGCCACTAATTACTATTGAGTTGACAACTGATGAGGGGAACAAGGGAAACCTCTGCTTCCTGATTGATACAGGAGCTACTATAAACATCATCTACAAGTTTGTATGTAAGCACTTTACTAAGTCTTTCATTGAAATTGAAGGCGGTGGTTCCATGATAGGTTTTGAGGGACAGGAACATAAGACCCAATATGTGGGTATAACCTTTCAACTGGAGGGAAAAGCATACTCTGGAGTGTTCTCTGTCTTAGAAGAGTACAAAGGTATGAAGCATATAATGGATGAGTCTGGAATACAAGTACATGGAGCGCTTGGTATGCCATTCCTTGTTAATCATGGCTGGTGTATTGATTTGAAAGAGCAAAAAATATATCAAAATAAATAGACTGAATTTATGAAATCCATAGCAATCTGGAAGTTATCTACTTTTTGTAGATTTTATGGTAGGGTAATACCTTACTATCCTAATAATAATGAAAATGAAAAGTTTAATTCCTTTCATACTTACACAAGAGATACAAGTGTGGATAATCTGAATGTGGTGTTTGAATCCAATTTAAAGCCTATGAGTTTTATGGACTTGGTTTCTGAGTCTGCTACTAACTTATATGTGATGGGACATGGAAACACCAGATTTGATTTTAGTAACAGATGCTACTATGAATCATATACAATGTACACCAAGCAAGGAATAGTAACATTATTGCAAGGCATACTCTCCGAAGAAAAACTTAATGAAGTTCTACATGAACTGAATTTGATGGACCAAGTTCAGATTAATTTGGACAAAAAGTAATATAAATACTGCTGCTTGGAATTTTTATCTGGTTTATGGCAATTGATTGCATGGGGAGTGTGATTTTTTCATAAATCTCTCTTTAACTTCAAAAGAGAGATGAAAGCTCTTTTGGCTCTATTTGTAAAACTGAGCGAAAGTATCATTTTATGAAACTTTCGCTCAGTTTGGCTTTTAAAGGGGCGACTAATTAGGGGGATTCAGCTAATTTGCGATTTTATCGTATAGAATAGTTTGGTATTATCACCATAGACACCATTAACTCCAAAATACGAATATTCAGAGCGCGACTCAGCCAAAAAAACATATTGTATGTGCAGAGAGGAATGAAAAGTAGTGCAGAGAGAAACTAAAAACAGTGCGCTGAAAACTCAAATCAGCACTGCTGATTATAAAAACAACAGTGTTGATTTGAGTTTTCATCGCACTGTTTTTCATTCCTCTCTGCACAGATCTTTTTATTTTATCGGCAATGTCAACTTGGCGAAAGACGGTCTATAATAATTTTTCGTAATAAATTAAAACGGCTTCTTATTGGCATAAATTTTATTTTTTGTTCATACGCCTTAATTATTTTATATATTTCTTTGTGATAAAAAATTTATTATCTAAATTTGCCTTTAACATAGTTAGTTTAACAAAAACACAATAAAATAATGAAAGAGACAATACTTGTAACAGGTGGAACCGGATTTATTGGTTCGCATACTACTGTTGAATTGCAGCAGGCAGGATATAATGTTGTAATAGTGGACAACTTATCAAATTCTAATGCAACTGTTGTTGATGGAATTGAGAAAATAACAGGTACACGTCCGGCTTTTGAACACGTTGATTGTTTGGATTATGAGAAGCTTGAAGGTGTTTTCCAAAAGTATGATATAAAAGGTATTATTCATTTTGCTGCGAGCAAAGCGGTAGGAGAATCTGTTGAAAAACCTCTTCTTTACTACCGTAATAATATCGTATCACTCGTGAATTTACTTGAGTTGATGCCGAAATATAATGTAAAAGGAATTATATTCTCTTCGTCATGTACTGTATATGGACAGCCTGATGCAGAAAACCTTCCTGTCACAGAGTCTGCACCAATAAAGAAAGCGGAGAGCCCTTATGGAAATACAAAACAGATAAATGAAGAGATAATACAGGATACAATTAAGAGCGGAAGCCCAATAAAGAGTATAATACTGCGCTATTTCAATCCGATAGGTAGCCATCCAACTTCAATAATCGGAGAAATGCCAAATGGTGTACCGATGAATTTGATTCCTTATCTTACTCAGGCAGCAATTGGCATACGTGAATGTTTGACTGTCTTTGGAAATGACTATAACACTCCTGATGGTAGCTGTATTCGTGATTATATTTATGTAGTGGACCTTGCAAAGGCTCATGTTGCAGCAATGGCACGTATTTTGGATGGAAAGAGCGAGGACGATGTTGAAATCTTCAATATTGGTACCGGGCATGGCATCTCTGTTTTTGAACTTATAAATTCGTTTGAAAGAGCTACGGGAGTAAAGCTTCCATACAAGGTAGGACCGCGTCGCGGAGGAGACATAGAGGCTATCTGGGGAAATGTAGATAAGGCAAATAATGTACTTGGTTGGAAAGCGGACACTCCATTGGATGATATTTTGCTTTCTGCTTGGAACTGGCAAAAGCATCTTAGAGAAGCTGGGATACAATAACTTCTTGGAACTGTATAAATAAATATAATAAGAAAAAGGTTTACAAATAGTTTTTTTATAAAGACTCATTTGTTATGAACAAAAACATTAATACTACGTTTTATTAGTACAAACAATGAATGTTGTAGGGATATGAGAATATCGGAGACAATTCAACATAGGACTTTAATTTAGTCTTTGTGTATTGTTTGTAGTAAAAGTAGTTTTGTCGTGTTTTATTTTGTGTTTGTGTTGTGGCTATCCTTTTGCGTGAGCAAAGGGATAGTCTTTTTTTTGATAGTAGGGCTTATTTATTATTTATTTGGTAAGCATTCGACTAATTACGGATTATAACTTTTATATATAACAATAGCGGCAGTCATTATGAACGCAATAGTTGCATCCGCTGTTGTTTGGTTGAACCTATATGTTACAGTCTGCATTAGTTATGAGATTCCCTCATTTTGCTTTGACTACATGCTTTCCGGATGTTGCAGCTTCCATGTAAGTATTCGAACAGATTATAGTAAATCGCCCATGCCATTCCTATTTGACCAAGGGAACTTGTCTTTACAAAATCATGGTTCAATCGCTTAAAAATCAGCGGCTGAACCATGATTTTGTCCTTTTCGTGTTTTGCCGGTGTCGGGAAGCGATAATTTCAAGCCAAACGAATGGCGGCAAAAGTAACATTTTCATCCCAGACAGGTTCTTCCATTACATCAATATCAGGCAAAAGGAATTCTTCCTTATCAGGATGTTGCATTAAAATCTGTTCGTTAGATACAGAAAGTCGTGAGCGGATTTTTTTGAAGAATTTTACTTCAGAATATTCTATACGATGGTCAGCTTCAATCATTCTGATTGCAAGTCCTATGATTTGCAATTCTTCTTCTGTAGTCAGAGTCTCTTCGGATAACTCATTCAGATACCTCCTAAGGAATTGTAAACCATTTTTATTTATTGCTGTAACGTAAGCATTCAAGACGCTTTCCGTGTTCAGTCCTTCAAATATAGAAGTCTCCATTGCAGCTTTCTTCACCATTTCTATTTCTTCTTGTGCAATGTCTCCGTCGCATGCCATGCAACAGAACATGGTTTTCAGATACAATTCTTGCTTTGTCATAATCATTCATTTTTATTTGAACCCTATATGAGGACGTTCATTGTTTTCCTTTTCCTTTTTCTTTTTCTCTCCTGTCATCCTAACATGAATGTTTTCATAACGTTCCATTTCTTTTGCACTTAAGGATGGACAAGTATTTTGTATGCTTTCTATCAACAAATTCATAGTAATTTTTGTCCGCAGATTTAATGCGTTTCTTGCGGCATCATTGATAATTAGTTGTATATCTGCTGATACATAGTTTTCTGTAAGAGCGGCGAGTCTATTGTAATCCAAACCGAAATCGCAAGGACGTTTCTCAAGATACAACTTGAAAAGTGCTATTCTTGCATTATTGTCCGGTGTACCGATAAAATATTTTTTGTCTAAACGTCCGGCACGTAGTATTGCCGGGTCAATCATATGTGGATAGTTCGTCGCCCCAATGATAAAAATCCCTCGCTCGCCCGTCCTGTCCATCTGTGCCAGCATTTCGTTTACCGCACTGCGTGACATTTCATGAACATTGCTTTCTCTATTCGGAACAAGTTCGTTAATTTCGTCAATGAATATAATAGTCGGAGCTTTTTCTTCCGCTTCCTTGAACATTTTGGCAATGTTTTCCTGTGTGGCATTCACATAACGGCTTTTTAATGTGGCAGGGGTCACGCACATAAAATTGAAACCCACTTCTTCTGCAAAATGTTTGGCGAAGAAAGTCTTTCCACAGCCGGGAGGACCATACAGAAGCATTCCGTTGGGAATGGTTACACCATAACGTTCATATTCTTCTTGATTATGAAGCGGTTCTATGACTTCTTTGCGGAGTTGGTCTTTCAATTCATCCATACCGGCAATGGCTGCAAAACCTTGTCCTTTTTTCGCTGGACTGTTTCGTATCTGCTTTTCGAACTTCGGTGCATCGGATGACAATATTTTTTTCTTTGTTGATTGTCGCTCGACGACTGTCTTCCCGTCAATGGCTTTAATAAAATCCTCGGCAGTCTGAAATCTGTCTTCTGTATCGAAACTCAAAGCCTTTGCTATGCAGTTTAATAGTTGAGAGTCCAATTCGAATTTGTTTATCTGAGGCAGTTCCAATTCTTTGTCACGCTCAGTTAATATGGCTTCGACTTTATCCTCTTTTCTTACTTTTGATGTGTCCACGAACCAAGGTAATTTGCCATATAGCAGATGATACATCATAGCCCCGACTGAATACAGGTCTGACTGTACGGAACATACTCCTGCAAATCTTTCTGGTGCGAGATAGAATGGGTTCATTTCGCTCAGAACGGGTTTTGTGGGTACTTGATTCAAAAAACGTGCATGTCCGAAATCAATAAGTTTTAAATCTTCCAAACCTCCAACGAGATTAAGAAATACATTCTGTATTGTCACCTCGTTATGGATAATTGGGACTGGTAAGGAATGCAAGAAAGACAACGCGGACAAGACAAACTTGGCAATCATCTTTATCTCATATACGCTGATGTCATTGTTACGGATTATTCTTTGTGACAAAGTCTCACCACTCACAAACTCAGTTACAAGCCATGCAAATATTCCTCCGCCAATCATCAGATTGCCTGAATCAATATATTGGCAAAGGTTATGATGCCGAAGCTGCTTGACAATCTCTATTTCTGTCACTTGACCATTATCATCAATCTGATTACAATTGAGTTTTGAGTAGTTGATGAGTTTCAAGAAGCGAGTTTTGCCATTTGTATCTTTCACACGGTAGGTTTCTGCATAAGAACCTTGCTTATGCGGAAACGCTACTGTGTAAGATGCAATCTTATCATTCTTGTTGAATAACATATTGACAGCAAATAAAATTATAAAAGCAATCCTTCCGCATTGGCAGCATCCTCATCAGGCATTAGACCAATGAGCTCACGAACAATCGGAAGGAGTTTTTCCTCTGTGGGATGGTTGTTGATTTCCTCCAATCCACGGTTTACCAGTTGACGGGCACGGAACGCGTCTTTCCAACATATTGAGTCAAATGATTCATGGTAATGTCGAATCAATCCAATACACTGATAAACCATTGTTAAATAGGTGAATAGACTGTTAATTTGCTCCAACGTTTCACGGCCCATACGAATATCCTTATTGCGTATAACTTGGTCTGTCTGTGTACGCATTTGTTCCACAAGTTGTGCTGTCTTTTCATTACCAAGGTCAGCTTGCGCCCTTTCAAGTCGTTCAAAGTCTTCACGTAGTTCTGCTTCCAATCTTTGCCATTCGGTATTATCATCAAGGTCTTCAATCTTTCGGAGAAGTTCCTTTAGATTGGATTGCATGCGCATCGGGTCATTGCCATTGGCGATTAATTCTTTGATTGCATCAAGTTCTTTGTTTAGTGCTTCAACAAAAATGCCTGAAGAATACAATGATTCTATGCTGCGTTGAGCTACACTCAGTTCTTTTCTTACCCAAGCCATAACTTCTTCCGGAGATTCTCGTTTGCTCAAGTCAAGTTCTTTCTTGACTGTAAAGTCAATAGACGGAAAATAAACTTCCATTCTCATCATTTCCGATGAATCCACATGAAGTGTTATCTCTACGTTTGAATTTTCAGGGATGAGTTGTTCTGTATCATCACCTGTCACTACAACGTTTGAAATCAAAGTATATAATGCCGCAGTCTTTCCTTCTGCATCCAGTCCTGAAACTTGATATACGGGAATAGACAATATGTCTGTTGAAACACCTGGTCGCAAAGCTTGGGTTGTCTTTCTGTCAGGAACAACACCCACGGCAGGTAAGGGCTTGTTTTTCTCCAATCCTTTGGCAGGTAAGAATACACCGCGTTTCTTCACATCATTGTAAACCGCGATGCCTATATTATAAGGAAGAGGAGGTGCGCCAACTGTGATACCTTGTATAATGGTAAATTCGGATGGAAATGTCTCAACAGCATTACCCTGTTGGTTGTAAGCCTTTATCTTGAATGTGTTAGGCTTGCCTTCAAGCAAAAATGCCTCAATGACATTTCCGTTTATATCTACAGAAGTTCGATCGCTTCGCCATGCCCCATCTACACGTTGAATTTCAACAGAAAGTTCTTTTGGACAATTGCGACCGGTTTTTTCTGTATCTATGCAGATGCTAATCCATTCGGAAGATTCAACAGTTGTTGGTTCATAACCTACTTGTAGAAATACCATTTCAGATGTTGCTTCTTGTTTTATTTTCTCCTCATTTATATTGGCATCAATAGTGGACGCATAAAGAGCTGCTCCACGAGCAACAGCCGTCATAGGGTTAATACTGGTATCTACATTGGGTGTAATCTCTTTTTTCAACATGTCACGAATGATAGGCGAATATGTTGGACCACCGACAAGTATAAGCGATGATAAATCTTTTCCGGTCAGACCATTTCGATCCAATAGACTCTTGCATATTTTGACGGCTTTCTGATATTGTTCACCAATGGCATTTATTAGTTGGTCTTTGGTAATGGTTATTTCGAGGTCAATTTCTTCACCGTTGTCATCTTGACCAAGATTCAGATTTCGGTCGTAAGTGGAATAATCTGCGCTGTCTGTGAACGACAGGGCGATACGCATTTCCTCGGCTGGTCCCTTCAAGGCATCCATCAAGGCTTTCTTTTTCCATTCTGTCGTTTCATATGATGACAGGTCGTAATCATGGCGAAGGCTTGGAATGAGAATCTTGTTTACTACAGCTTCATCGAGGTTCTTGCCTCCAAGATAGTTGTCACCTTCTGTGTCGAATACGGTCAGAATGCCGTCTTCTGCTTTCACTAAAGCTGCATCAAACGTGCCACCGCCAAAGTCGAACACAAGCCATTTCCCATTTTTCTTTTCACTTGATAGCCCGTATGCCATACAGGCTGCAATAGGTTCTTGTAATAATTCGCATTGCTGGAATCCTGCAATATGTGCAGCAGTCTTTGTTGCATGCTTTTGATTTGCCGTGAACATGGCTGGCACGGTTATTACCACGGAGTTGACCGTTTCATCATTGATAAGACTCTTCAGCTCTTTTAAAACCTCTGCGGAAAGTTCCTCTGGAGAATAAGCTCCCTTTGGCATATTTTCATTGGTGTATTTCTTGTTTGAACCCATTTCTCGTTTGAACTCCAAATAACCGCATTCTTTTGGCGGTTCATTCTTGCTCAAAGCCGTAATGGCATCAGAGTACACGGAATCTTTTGCTTTCATTCCAATACGTAAGGCACATTCTCCCTTCTTATTTTTTGAGAAATATACACAAGAAGGCAATGTGTCCATAAGGTTCTTAGTCTGCTTGATAACAGATTCACCGTTCTCCATTCTGGCAATAGCCGAGTTTGTAGTACCAAGGCCTATTCCATAGTCCATTTTGATTCTTGCCATAGTGATAGTATTTTTAATTAAATGTTTTGACTTACTACGATTTCTGCTGGTTGTATCATTTTCCCGTTATAGTTCACTTGCATCTTTATCATTCCTGTTATGATGCGCCTACCTTCAGGCAAAGTGTCATCGGGTACAAAACGGGTTTGGAATTGCATTCCATCATTATACTCTTGTCCAAGTAGGCTGATTATTTCGTAGCCATTGGCACGTACATTGTTTATCATGCGGTCTTTTGCTTGCACCAGTTGCTTATATCCTCTTACAGACTTGTCCATCTTTGAAAGATTTGTTTCTATCCGAGCTATTTCGTCTGCTAGTTTCACTACGAGTGAGTGGTCTGGTATCCCTGTATTGCTACTTGCTATTGTTTTCTTTTGTAATTGCTGCTGTACAATCTCCAACAATTGATTATCAAGTTTGACCGATTCTTCTTGCATTTTACTTTGAGCATTTTGCAATGCCTCTTGTGCTTTACGTACATCATCAATGGAAGATGTTCCACGTTTGATGCGCTTAATCAGATAATAAGAAATAAGTGATACTGCAAATAGGATGATGATGGCGATTATTCCACCCCAAAGAGAACGGTTCTCCACAACGGATTGGGTCGAGGCCAATGTGTCGTTAGTCTCTTCTATTTTTCCGCTAATGGTCGTGCGGTCTGCTGCTTGTGCCTTTTGCATACTGTCGCAAACTGTTTTTAAGCTATCAATGTTCGCACATAAGACCTTATTACGTTGTTCTAATACTCTAAGGTCTTGCTTGTTTTTATTTGAAGTTATTATTGTCTGTCTCAACTTCTTGTCAAATTCTGCTTGCTTTGACTGAACGTTGTTCAGGCTTTTTTCCATTATGGAAATCTCATTCGTTTCCATTTGTGCGATGGCTGTTACAAACGAGCAACACACAACGAGTACGCTAAATATTACTTTTTTCATAAATTAATATATTAATCTGTAATTACTTCTGCTATACCTATACCTATGATTGCACCTATAATTATACCTGCAATTGCACTTCCTACAGCAGCATCTGCACCGCCAGAATTACCTCCAATTAATATTCCCAAAACACCACATATTACACAACTATTTATTATAATGCGGGTTGATTTATTAGAGTGTTTTGTTGTCTTATCTGTTTTGTTCGTTGCAGATGGTGATGTTTTTGGGGGAGTGTTTTGAGTCGATAATGTACGTGGTTGTGGAATTCTTGTATATGGTGGATATGTAGAGGTGGATATGCCCAGTTGTTCACACATGTCTTTAAGAATGGAACGATTTTGATTATATCTGTTTGTCTTGAACTCTGATTCCATATCGAATGTATCCATAATCTTCGTTGCTTCCCATGCTTCCCTTAATGCAGATTTCACTTGTTGGATATAACTTAAAGGATTTATACGTGGTTCATATTCGGTGTCTTGTTGTGCCGCGTTGACTTCTTCTATAATATTATGCAACGCATTTCCTATAACTTTCGTTGATAACTTTAAATAAAAAGAGTTGTTTGCTCCTAATTTCGCTTTTATGGATTGAAGATGTGGTTTTGTATTGTTTAGCAAAGTCACAGCATGACAAATCTTATCGGGCAATTGGCAGAACCTTCTCAGCTCTTCTTTTATTGCCTTGTCTTCAGCAAACACTTTTGCCGGAGGTAGATTGTCTATAATCTTTTGCAGTATATCCACGTTTTCTTTGCAACGGTCTTTTGCCATTTTTCCAATGACAATGGACTGTGCATAAGATTGGAGTTGCATCGCTTTACGGGCTGCATCGGAAGCTTTCGAACCGTTAAAATAATCTATTCCACATTGAAGAATCTCCAATCCGAGTTTGTCCGCAACCATTTGGTATTGCAAATCCGTGGAAGGAAGTAGTGCCTTTAATTGGGTAAGTGCCCCTCTCGTTTCGTTCATCAACTTGATGCCTGCATTATAACGCGCTGCTGCACCCTTTCCTTGAGAGGATTTTGCCATGTCAATAGCTGATAGCAATGTGTCTATTAAAGGCTTGATGATTTTATTGGTCACATATTGCTTCCAATCGCTGTTGTGCATATAGGGCAAGAAAACCGTTGCCCCAACAGCTACACAAAGTTCATCCAGAAAGCTATGCTCTAATTGTTCTGCATTAATCGTATTACATTCCCCTAAGATAATGCTTACAAACTCTTTAATATATTGCGAATATAGTTTCTCTGCACAAACGAAGGCGGTAGAATAATGGCCTTGGATTAAGGCGCAGACTATTTGATTCTGCAAAGATGAAGCGTCGTCTTTCTTCTTCCAAATAGATATTGCTCCGGTTACATTTCCTGCAATCAAATTTTTCATTGCAATATCATCTAAAGTTGTTGCTTTCATGAACCAGAATTGTGCATACCGGAGTTGTTCATTTGGCAAAGTGAGCTTGGAATCAGCAATAGAAACAGCTTCTACGCTGCGAGTTATTGCAGGAAGCAATACGGGTAAATCTAATGGAAAAGAAAACTTTTTCCCGACTTGTAGAAAGGCTTTTAATTTATTATGATTTGCCACCCGTTCTTTTGTCGGCGAATTTGAATATATACCTAAGAAACGATAAGGATTGTTTTGTATTATATCCAGCATATCGGCTAATCCGTCTGTTTATGCCAGCCGACTCCCTTGCTGTCATGGTTAACTCAAATGTTCACCTATAAATATAAAAACGTGGAGCCAGTCCTGTTGCTCGTTCCACAATGTAAAGGCTCTCGCATTGCCCTGTTCGTCGAAACGAGCAACGTCGAAAGCCCCACGCCGATGTTTATGTATATAATTCACCCACTCCTGCTTTGGGGAAAACAGGCATAGTATGGGCTATATATAAAACATCCCACGGGGCATTTCCGTTGCTTTGTCTTTGACGAACAGTCTGAACTTGCGAGATTCTTACATTGCCAAAACCAAAGCGTTCAGTAACGCCTTTATATGTATAGTACCCCTACCCATCCGAACCACCCGAAGTGGTATTGGCATGGAGAGACATTGCAAAAATAGTAATTTTACATCAAAATAAGACTGTTACAACCTTTTTTTATTCTTGAAGGACATAAATTTATCTAAATGCAGAAATGGCAATCTTTAACTTGAAATGCCGAGTCATTACTACAACTAAAAAATAATACTCTGTTAGATTTATGTCTAATCCATCTAAAACAAAATGAGTAGCAGTTTCGCTGATTTCGCGAGTGGGCTTTCAAGTGGATAGAATTCAATACTGCGCTCATGTGGACATATAATGTGGCTGTTTCGGACGCTTACGATTTGCTGCACCTTTTCCTTGTAGTCCTTCCCCTGTTCCTTATTTTGAGGAGTCCGTCAGATGCGGCTCCTCCCTCCCTGCCTGCCCCAGCAAAAAACGTGCCAGCGTCGAATAATGTCATGTCCTCGGAAATCAGGAAGTCGGCGGAATGCCGTAAACAGTGACATTTTTGAGCTGTATCCTGCGTCTGTCTGTCTTTTTGATTTTGTCAAATGTTAAAATTCCAAGTCCTCTGGCACGCGTCAAAATGAAGCGCATCGAACTTTTATCGGAGATCGGGGCTTCTACGCGCATTTTCTGAGAGCCTCATGAATTGTGAAATAGTGTTTCGATTTTG
>JAJPZU010000139.1 GCA_021204165.1 Prevotellaceae bacterium | reverse complement strand
TTACCGTATTGGGTGTCAGTGCTATACATCCGCTTCATAGTCTTTTCAAGCTATGTTATATAGGCTCCTCCCCTAAGTTAGGGGCAATTGCGGAATAGGAGCAATTTGGGAGCTTGCGACGGAGGAGTCTGTCGAATACGTCTGCTAACACATACAAGTCACACATGAGGAATCTGTCGAGAACACACCCGCTAAATATACATGAGGAGTCTGCCGAGAACATCCCTCTAAATTACCGAAAGACGGTCTATAATAATTTTTCGTAATAAATTTAAAACAGCTTCTAACATAAAACATGCTATTTTTCTGTTTTATTCGGTTTTTACAGTGATATTGACTATCTTTGCACATATTATACTACAAAACAATGACTGTATCTGAACTTATCAACGAGGCAGAGAAAACGGCATTCTCTTTTGAGGTTCTGCCACCACTGAAAGGAACCGGCACAAGCGGTCTGTTTAAGACTATCGACACTCTCAAAGAGTTCGACCCGCAATATATCAACATAACCACTCACCGCAGTGAGTTTGTATATACCGAACAAGCAAACGGAACATTCGTGCGCCACAGTATGCGCCGACGTCCCGGTACGGTGGCAGTCGCTTCTGCCATCATGGAGAGATATGGAATCAAGACTGTACCGCACATTGTATGCAGCGGCAACACACGCGAGGACATCGAATACATGCTGCTCGACTTGCAGTTTCTCGGCATTACGGACCTGCTCGTGCTGAGAGGCGACAAAGCCAAAGAGGAGGCCCACTTCAAACCGGTAAAGGACGGATATGCCCACGCTACGGAGCTGATTGAACAAATCAACCTGTATAATAGCGGAAAGTTCATAGACGGTTCTCCGATAAAAGTTCCGGGCAACAAATTCTCATACGGTGTGGCAAGCTATCCGGAGAAGCATGACGAGGCGCCGAACATGGAAGCAGACATAGCCGTATTGAAAAGGAAACAGGACATGGGTGCGGAGTATGCAGTGACACAGCAGCTCTACGACAACGAGAAATACTTCTCTTTTGTGAAAAGAGCATACAAGGCGGGTGTGACCATACCTATCATCCCGGGCATCAAGCCGCTGGCAAAGAAAAGTCAGATTACGGTGGTGCCGAAAACATTCCATCTCGACATCCCGCACGAACTGGCCACGGAAGCCATGAAATGCCAGACGGACGAGGAAGTGAAGCAGCTCGGCATAGAGTGGTGCGTAGCGCAATGCAAGGAACTCATCGACAACGGTGTGCCTTCCATCCACTTCTATACGGTATCGGCTGTTGACAGCATCAGACAAGTGGCAGAAAGAATCTACTAAGCGTTCCGGCGCTGTAAAAGCATATATTTTTACGCACGAAGGATATGGCACAGGGGTTTTATGACATAAAAACAGCCGCCATCCTTTCTTCGGCAACCAAACAGAATATTTTGCATCGTGTTTTTCAATGACATCATAGGACAGGAAGGTGTGAAGCAGCGTCTCATCAACGAGACGAAAGAAGGCAAAGTACCTCATGCGCTCATGCTCTGCGGCCCGGAAGGCTGCGGGGCAATGCCTGTTGCCATTGCGTATGCACAGTATCTGCTGTGCCAAGGCGACAAGAAAGAGGGGAATGCCTGCGGGCAATGCCGCTCATGCCTGATGGTGAACAAGCTGCAACACCCTGATTTACATTTTGCTTTTCCTATATACAAGAAGTTCTCTTCCGGCAAACCGACCTACTGCGACGACTTCCTGCGCGAGTGGAGAAGCATGGCGGGGCAGTCGCCTTACTTCGGCATGGCAGAATGGATGAATGCCTGCGGAGCCGAAAACCAGCAGCTTGTCATCTATGCCGACGAGAGCGACGCCATAGCCAAGAAGCTAAGTCTGAAGTCGAGTCAAGGCGGATATAAGGTGATGATTATATGGCTGCCGGAGAAGATGCACGAGGCATGTGCAAACAAGTTGCTGAAGCTTCTGGAAGAACCTCCGGCACAGACGGTGTTCATTTTGGTGAGTGAGCATCCGGACCTTGTGTTGCAGACCATCCGAAGCCGTACACAGATGATAGACGTGCCGCGACTCTCTGCGGCGGACATAGAGCAGACACTCATAGAGAAGATGAGCATCCTGCCTGCCGAGGCCACACGGATAGCCCGCTCTGCCGGAGGAAATATGGCCGCCGCACTGAGGAATGTCACCGACGACTCGGAATCGCAACTGTATTTCGACCTGTTCGTAAGCCTCATGCGCTTGTCGTACATGCGCAAAGTGAAAGAGATGAAGCAATGGAGCGAGAAGGTTGCCGGACTGGGACGAGAGCGTCAGAAGAACTTCCTGACCTATTGCCAGCGGATGATACGCGAGAACTTCATCTATAACTTCCGCCGACAGTCGCAACTCAATTACATGAACGAAAGAGAAGCCGAGTTCGCCGTGAAGTTCGCTCCATTCATCAATGAGAACAACGTGATAGGCATCATGGAAGAGTTGTCGCTTGCACAGCGCGACATCGAACAGAACACCAATGCGAAGATTGTGTTCTTCGACTTTTCCCTGAAGATGATTGTACTGATAAAGAACAGATAAAGAAACAAGGAAGGCGAACTCCGAAACGGAGCTGCCGACCGACATTTAATCATATATTATATACTCGAAAAGAACAGAACAACATGAACGAATACAAAAGTGGAAGCGGAGGCTGCGGACTCTGTATGAAAGGATGCAGCCGCCATACAGATAAGCTGAACTCCTACGACTGGCTTGCCGACCTGCCGGACAACGCACAGGCATGTAACATCGTAGAAGTCCAGTTCAAGCCGCCGCGCAAAGGCTATTTCATCAACTCCAATAACCTGACACTCGAAAAAGGCGACATTGTGGCCGTGGAATCAAGTCCGGGACACGACATCGGGACTGTGACCATGACGGGACGACTCGTGCCGCTGCAAATAAAGAAGGCAAACCTCAAGCCCGACGTGGAGCTGAAGCGCATCTACCGTAAGGCAAAGCCGGTTGACATGGAAAAGTTCGAGGAAGCCAAAGCCCGCGAGCACGCCACCATGATTGCTTCGCGCCAGATAGCCAAAGACCTCGGGCTGAAAATGAAAATCGGAGACGTGGAGTATCAGGGCGACGGCAACAAGGCCATATTCTATTATATTGCAGACGAAAGGGTGGATTTCCGCCAGCTTATCAAAGTGCTTGCAGAGCGTTTCCGGGTGCGTATCGAAATGAAGCAGATTGGAGCAAGGCAGGAAGCGGGACGCATAGGAGGTATAGGCCCATGCGGCAGAGAATTGTGCTGTGCCACATGGATGACGAACTTCATCAGCGTATCGACAAGTGCCGCACGATTCCAAGATTTGTCACTCAATCCGCAGAAGCTTGCCGGACAATGCGCCAAGCTCAAATGCTGCCTCAACTATGAGGTTGACCAATATGTGGAGTCGCTGAAGCGTCTGCCTTCACGAGAAATCACGCTGCAAACGGAAGACAATGAGTTCTTCTTCTTCAAGGCGGACATTCTGGCCCACACCATCACCTACTCTACAGACAAGCATATACTTGCCAACGAGACGACAATCAGCGCACGAAGGGCATTTGAGATTATCACAATGAACCGCAACGGTAAAAAGCCGAAGGCCTTGCTTGAGGAAGAGAAGAGTGTGGAAACCAAACCGCTTGACCTGCTTGAACAGGAAAACATCACACGATTCGACCGCAACAAGAAGAAAAGGAAGCGCAAGGAGAACACCGAGAACAAAGACAACGGCAAGGAAAGAAGCCAGCAGAGCCAGCCTAACCGCCAGCACAACAAGCAGGAACGGCAGGCACAGCCTAACCAGCAAGCGCAACCGAACCAACAGAACGTGCAGAACAACAGGCGCAACAACGACAACCGCCGCCCACGGAGAAACAATCCGCAGCGGAACAACGGAGGAAACAAGAATAACGAAAACAGAAATAACAACTGACGGAAAGCCACTGCAATGCGCTTCCGGAACGGTACAAACTTCTTTGTCACAGTATCATATAGACAATGAAACTGAAGTCATTCATGTACAAAACAATGGGGCTGTCGGGCATATTGTTACTCACAATGTGTCAGGACAGTCCTTTTTTTCACCGGCACGTCAAAACCAACAGAGAGAAATGGTATGCGGACAGCCCTGCCGTATTCGAGCTTACGAAATGTGCGGAAACTTATCTGGCGAATGTAGATGTATGGATTCGCGCCACAGCCGAATATAAATATAACACTCTTGCTCTTGTCGCCACAGCTGAATGTGACGAACAGACGATATGGACAGACACCCTGTCGGTTCTTTTATACAACGACAGGGGGAAAAGTACCGGCACGGGATTTCCCTTTACGGAATATCACACCGAAGCGAAACCAATGCCGCTCCAAAAAGGCAAGAGCTACAGAATACGCATCAGACACATCATGCGCGACAATCCGGTCAGAGGTGTCACCGACTGCGGAATAAGATTATCGAAATGAGAAGTTGCTTAATGTTTCTTTTAAGCAACTTCTAAATATTTTTTCTGTCTGCTATCTCTTCTTCAGATTTCTTTCGGCATCCATTCTCAAAAAGACGAACAGCAGAATGGTGAATCCCCACAACGAAGAGCCGCCATAGCTGAAGAACGGAAGCGGAATGCCAATGACGGGAGTCAGCCCAAGCACCATGCCTACATTGACGAAGAGGTGGAACAGAAATATACTTGCCACTGAATAGCCATAGACGCGCCCCAAAGTGTCAGGCTGACGTTCTGCCACAAATATCAACCGCCAGATAAACAGGAGATAAACCAAAAGGACAGCCGACGAGCCGATAAATCCTTCTTCCTCGCCCACCGTACAGAAGATAAAATCCGTATCCTGCTCAGGGACATATTTCAATTTGGTTTGCGTTCCGTTCAGAAAACCTTTTCCCTCAAAACCTCCGGAACCAATGGCAATCTTCGCCTGATTCACATTATAGCCCGCACCGCGTATGTCTTCCTTCATTCCCAACAGCACTTCTATACGGACGCGCTGATGGTCATCAAGCGCATTGAACATGCTGTGACACATATAGAAGAAGCTTGTAGAAGCAATGGCAAACAGTGTTATCAGGAGATATGTGTAAAGGCGGGTATATATGGCAAGTCCTATAAGGTAGAGTATGATGGCGACATTGACCGCCAACATCACATAACATACATTGAAAGGTATCACGTAGGCAGAAAACAGGTAAGCCACCAATGTAACCCCCACACCTCCAAAGAACATTATCTTGACAGCAAGAGCATTGCGGCAGAAGACAAGAGTCATGCCAATGGTGAAGAGCATCGCCAGCAGGAGGACTGTAAATTCTCCGACAGACACCGGCATATCACTGATAAAATCATCGCAGAAGCGCAATCCCACCACAAAATAGACCACGGCTGCAAACGCAGAGAAGAGAAACGCACCGGTCATTCCTTCTCTGTACAATACAAGGAAGAATGCCAGATACACAAGTGCGGTACCGGTTTCCTTCTGGCACACAATGAGCACCATCGGCAAAAGGACAAGTCCTACGACACGCACAAAATCTTTCAGATTATGGATATTAAAACCATAACGGTCCATGTACTTGCCAATGGCAAGAGCCACGGCAAACTTGGCAAACTCCGCCGGCTGTATCTTCATGAAGGAACCGATAGGGAGCCATGAACGAGAGCCTTTCGTCTCCGGCGCAATGACGATAGTCACAAGAAGCACACCTATCATCACTATATATATATAATAGGAAGCAGAATCGAAGAAACGATTTTCTATCAGCAACAACACGAAGGCAAGGCACACGGAAGTTCCTACCCAGAGAAGCTGTTTCCCGGAATTGCAGTCAAGGCTGAACACATCAGGATTGCTGAAATCATAACTCGCTCCGCACACAGAGAACCATCCCCATGTAATCAGAATAAGATATAAGCCGACAGTCCACCAGTCAAGAGACCTCACCACACCTTTACGTCCTTCGCTTTGCATTTTAACCAGATTATTTGTTTTTGTTAATTATAATCACACACTCAAACCGTTCATTCCGAACCGGAGTTGTCGTCTGTAGCCGTTTTCTTCTCTTCGCGATTCTTGCTGACAAGTATTGGACGCGATTCACTCGACAATCCGTAGGAAACATGTTTGTGCTGAAACTCCTCAGCCTTTCTCTCGCTCTCAGGAGAAAGCTTGCCATTGATATATTGTTCCATCATCAATGCACCGAGCGGAACTCCATAGTTGGCGCCCCACCCTCCGTTCTCCACATACACAGCAATGGCAATCTTAGGGTCGTTCATCGGAGCAAAGCCCATGAAGGCAGAGTGGTCTTTTCCATGAGGATTCTGCGCCGTACCGGTCTTTCCACAAACCTCATACATGGAGTTATCGGCAGCCCGGCACGTACCTCCGGTCACAGCTTTCCGCATTCCTCCGACAATATATTCATAGTACTTTGAATCAACCATCGTCGTGTGCTTCTTCAAAAGGCTGTCTGCAAGCTGCGCTCCCTCGACATGTTTCACGACATGAGGTGTAACGTAATAGCCCCGGTTGGCAATTGTGGCACCGAGATTGGCAATCTGCAAAGGAGTGAGCAGCACTTCGCCCTGCCCGATGGAAATGCTGACAACCGTCAGTCCGGACCAACTTCCACGGTAAGCTTTGTCATAATACTGTGCGTTGGGAATCATCCCTCGCGCTTCACTCGGCAAGTCTATGCCAAGCTTATATCCAAAGCCCATAGACACCATATAGTCCTTCCAGCGAGTCATGGCATCTTGCACGGTGGAATACTTTTTGCGGTTTCCGAACATGTAATACAATCCCCAACAAAAATAGCCGTTGCAGGATGTGGCTATGGCGGGTTGCAAAGGAAGCGGGGCAGCATGTCCGTGGCATCCCACCTTCAGACGTCCGAACCTGAATCCGTGTGAGCAAGGATAAGCCGTAGAAGCGGTGATGATGCCTTCCTGCAAGAAAGTCAGAGCCTGAGAAGTCTTGAATGTGGAACCGGGAGGATAAGTTCCCAACACAGCACGGTTAATCATGGGCTTGAGCGGGTCGCGCCCCATCTTTGCCATCATCTTCCCTCGCTGCTTACCTTCCATCAGACGCGGGTCGTATGTCGGAGCAGAGACCATACAAAGCACTTCTCCCGTCTTCGGTTCTATAGCCACAATACTGCCTTTCTTGCCCTCCATCAGTCTTTCACCAAGTTTCTGAAGTTCAAGGTCTATGCTCAATGTGACATTCTTTCCCGGAACCGGTCTCCTGTCTTTTTCTCCGTTTTTATAATGTCCCTGTATTCGTCCTCTGGCATCACGCAGAAGCACCTCAACACCTTTCTCTCCACGGAGATATTTTTCGTATGAACGTTCCACACCTTGCTTACCGACATAATCGCCCGACTGATAGTATTCGTCCGACTCTATGTCTGCCGGAGAAACCTCAGCCACATCACCAAGCACATGTGCCGCATGGGGATACCTGTAACGGCGGATGGCTCTTTCACGCACATAGAAGCCACGGAAGCGGAACAGTTTCTCCTGAAAGACAGAAAATTCTTCAGCAGGAATCTGCCCGACAAACAACTGTTGAGTATATGTAGAATAACCCGGATTCTTGTTCTTGTCCTTGATGACGGACATACGGCTGTCAAACTCCTCCCTCGTCATACCAAGAGTTCGGCATAAATCAAGCGTGTCAAGCCCGGACACCTCTCGCATGACCACCATAATGTCGTATGCAGGCTGATTATACACAAGAAGAGTTCCGTTGCGGTCATAGATTCCGCCGCGAGAAGGATAGAGCACCTTGTTCAGGAAAGCATTGCTGTCGGCATACGTCTTATAGTCTTCGCTCATAAGCTGAAGAAAAGCAAGACGTATGATATAAGTGACAACGATTATCAAAGCAATGCCACCAATCACGAACTTCCGGCTTTCAAGAATATGATCTTTCATCTTTATTTGTCTTGAACTACATCAAAATGAACACAACTATACGCACATTACTACATCTGAAAACACATCATCTGGTTTTTCTTCGTGTCAACAACTCCACAAAAAGAATGATAACAGCCGACAAGACACTGCCTCCGAATATCGAAACAAGAGTAAGCGACCAGTCGGAAAGAGAAAAAGCATCAAGAAAATAGAAAGCCGCATGGAGCACAAGCATGGCTATCAAGATATATGAAAAGAAGCGTCCCAGCCCCATATTCGCCAATGTCGGCTCAAAATCGTCCGGAGCGTCACGAGGTATGAAAAGCTGCAAAAGGGAAGGCTGAATCATAGCCAGCAACGTACAGGAAGCGGCTCCAATACCAGAGGTATTAGTAAACATATCAAACAAAACACCTGTCGCGAATCCCCAAAGAAGGAGACTGATGCGTGAAGTGCCAGCCCGGAAACAAGTCTGCATATAACCGATTACAAGCGGAGTGGCATAGCCCAAAAGATGCAGATGATTGAGTATAAGCACCTGCACAACCAACAGAATAATCAGTCTGAACAAACGAAATATAAAGGAATTACTCATTACCGTATTCTTTATGAATTAGTCATTCACCGGATGAAAGAAGAACAGATTCTTATTGGTCAAGAGAAAATCAATTCATCATCAACGAATCGGCCTTATACTCAAGTTCCCTGCGTTCCGGCTTCGAATAGTTTGTGATGACACTGACATTGCGCAATGTCTTGAAGTCGGTAAACAGATGCACACGCAACATATATGACATGCCATCCGCCGAATCACCGAAGTCAGCCACACGTCCGATAGGTATGCCCGGAGGGAATATGTCCGAAAAGCCATTGGTTTCCACCATCTCCCCACGCTTCACCTTCGCATGGTGCGGAACACCTGCCACGTATGAAATGTCAACAGCTCCGCGCCTCCATTGCATAGTGCCGAAATGTTCGGAACCGCGAAGACGACAGCTGACTTTGGAACTGAGATTCAGAAGCGGTATGACCACAGAATAATGGGCGGAAGTCAGATAGACCACACCGACCACACCACGCGAACAAACCACTCCCATCTCGGGACGTATGCCGTCGGCCTCACCCTTGTCTATGGTAATCAGATTGTTGTTGCGATGAAGA
This sequence comes from Prevotellaceae bacterium, assembly GCA_021204165.1. Classification (GTDB taxonomy): domain Bacteria; phylum Bacteroidota; class Bacteroidia; order Bacteroidales; family Bacteroidaceae; genus RGIG8745. The sequence continues at coordinate 21,449 of JAJPZU010000139.1, read as the reverse complement.
GTGGCATTGACCACATGTGCACTGACAAATTCGTATTCGGGCTGCACAATACGACTTACGTCCGCACTGTCCGTGCCCATGTCCAGAAGTTTGCTTTCCAAAGCCCCCACTCTCTTGCGAAGCTCTTCGTTGTCCGATTCAAGCTGCCGGTTCACAGTCTGCAAATCAAGATAGGAGGCAACACTGCTCGTAAACGAATAGACACCGCCCACCACAGTATTGGCTGTGGTGAGATATGCACTTTCCTGATACCCTCCGGCATGAAACAATGTCACAAGGCTAACTGTCTCCAAGACAAGAAATACCAACCAATATAAATACTTACGGAGAAAATCTACAAGATTTCGCATAAAGAAATAAAGAATAGAACGTGGGCTATATGCCTCTAACGCAAACAAACAATGTATATTACAACAAAGGAATACGCAACGGAGCCTATACTATAGATGTACTATGGAGAAAGGCCGGACATGAGAACTTCATATCCGAACCATTTTCCATAGTACATCCTCTACATGGTTGTCCATGCGTATAAACTATCTCATCAGGAAGGTGAAATTATGTACATTCTTCAACGCCACCCCAGTTCCCTTTGCCACGCTGTGGAGCGGATCCTCGGCAATATGGAAAGGAATCTTTATCTTGTTGGTAAGACGCTGGTCCAATCCGCGCAACAACGCACCGCCACCAGTCAGCCAGATACCATTCTTCACAATATCGGCATACAACTCCGGCGGAGTGTTCTGAAGAGCATTAAGCACCGCAGTCTCTATGCGGGCGATAGACTTGTCGATGCAGTGAGCAATCTCCTGATAGCAGACCGGAATCTCCATCGGAAGCGAAGTGATTCGGTTCGGACCGTGTACGATATAGTCTTCAGGAGCATTCTCCGCCAAGTCTGTCAAGGCAGAACCCACGTTTATCTTGATACGTTCAGCCATACGTTCACTGACAAGCACATTGTGCTGACGACTCATGTACTCACGAATGTCTGCCGTCAAGTCGTCACCCGCCACACGGATGGAATTGTTCGTGACGATTCCGCCGAGTGAGATTACAGCAATCTCAGTCGAACCACCGCCAATGTCAACCACCATACAGCCTTCCGGAGCCTCCACGTCAAGCCCGATACCTATCGCCGCCGCCATCGGCTCAAAAAGAAGATACACATCTCTTCCTCCCGAATGCTCGGCACTGTCACGGACAGCACGCAACTCAACTTCGGTAGAACCGGAAGGCACACCGATGACCATACGGAGCGAAGGTGTGAACAAATGGTGTCCCGAGTTGACCATCTTTATCAGTCCGCGCATCATCTGCTCACAAGCATCGAAATCGGCTATAACACCGTCGCGCAGAGGACGACATGTCCTGATGTTGTCGTGTGTCTTCTCATACATCATCTTGGCTTTCCGACCAACAGCCATCATCTTGTTGGTCTTCTTGTCAAGCGCAACGACCGAAGGTTCGTCAACCACAATCTTCCCATTACAAGTAATGATTGTATTGGCGGTACCTAAGTCCATTGCTATATCTTGGGTCAATGAAAAAAATCCCATAATTATCTTCTTTACTTTTTAGAACACGGCGCGTCAGCTCTGAAAACAGCCCCGCATTCAGTACTTTCTGTCCTTATTTCTGAAAATACGCATGGATTGCTGTGTCGTAATGAGAACTTACACCGAAAGCCTTCATTGCAAACCATTTGCGCTGTTCCTTCGTAGTCTCGGCACCCTGCTTCTTGACAATCTCAAGCAGCGGAGCATATTCTGCCTTGCTTGGCACAATGACCACATCGTTGAAGTTCTTCGCACCGGCACGTATGAGAGAAATTCCGCCTATGTCAATTTTCTCTATAATAGCAGCCTCATCATTCGTATTGGCTACAGTCTCCTCGAAAGGATAGAGGTCAACCACAACAAGGTCAATCTCTGGAATCTCATACTTAGCCATCTCGGCACGGTCGCCTTCAAGCTCGCGACGTCCGAGAATACCTCCGAACACCTTCGGGTGGAGCGTCTTCACACGTCCGCCCAAAATAGAAGGATATGTAGTAAGCTCCTCGACTTTGCGACATTCATAGCCGAGGCTCTCTATAAAGCTCTGTGTACCACCAGTTGAAAGAAACTCCACACCATTCTTATGAAGTTCTGCCAACAATTCATTCAACCCGTCCTTGTGATAGACCGACACTAACGCAGTCTTGATTTTCTTAGTTTCCGCCATAGTTTTTCTCTTGTGTATCATTAATACTTCATTGCTTCATCCTAAAAGCCAAACCTTCATTTTGAAGTTGCAAAGTTAGTCAATTAAAACGACACAACTTCCATAAAGTCAGTTTTTTCACCATAATATTTCCAAGTTTTTATCTGTAGCAGAATCAACAGTTTTGTTCTACAAACAAAATCCCTGCCTTCCGGGCATTTATTTTGGGGATACGGTATCCTGATTTCGCAGAAATTCACCTATACCGCCACTACTATCTTTTACATAACAATACAACGGAGGTGTCTGCGCCCTCAACTTCGGCTGAAGAACTACAAGGAATGAAATTTGTTAGAAACTGTTTTTTAGTTTATTTCCGAGTAACTTTGAGAGGTATTTTTGAGCTGTTTTCTTGGGGTAAGGAGGGAGCATAACAGATCCTGCGACCGACGATGCTTGGAGAAAACAGCCAAAAAGCCCTCGAAACTACCGGAAGATGGTCTATAATAATAGGGATAATGCCCTAATAACATATTGTATGTGCAGAAAGAAATTGAAAACTGTGCGGAGAGAAACCAAGAAGCTATTTTTAAATTTAAAAACAGCTTCTAATTATATATGGACAATACACTGAAAACATATTGTATATGCAGAGAGAAACTAAAAACAGTGCGCTAAAAACTTTAATCGGCACTGCTGATTATATAAACTGCACTGCCGTTTAGAGTTTTCTGCGCACTGTTTTTCATTCCTCGCCGCACTATTTTTCATTTCTCTCTGCACTGATATTTTTATTTTATCGGCAACTTTAGAAGCTGTTTTAAATTTATCACGATAAATTATTATAGCCCGTCTTTCAGTAATTTAGAGCGCCCTTCCGGTTGTTTTCTCCAAGTCTCGTCAGTTACACTGCCAATACACCTCACCTTGAAAAGACTATGAAGAAGATTATGGTGCAAACGCCAACATAGTAACTTCAAAGGGATGTTCTCGACAAACTCCTCGTGTATATTTAGCAGGTGTGTTCGCGGACTCGCTAAATATATACGAGGAAATTGTTGCATTATCTACTTGAATTCTGCAATCTATAACCATTTTAAAACAGTTTCTTAGTTCGCGAAACTTTTCTGAACTAAAAAAACACGGTCGATTTCGGATGGTTACAAAGTTCCTTGGACAAAAAGAGAAAGCCAGCCGAGAAACCCGACTGGCTTTTTATGCAAAATTAAAAATGTGTGATAAAACGATTATCAGACGTGATGTATCAGGCAAGAAGTTTCTTGACACATGCCGATATAGCCCTTCCCTCAGCAAGTCCGGCAAGTTTCTTTGTAGCAACTCCCATGACCTTACCCATTTCCTGTGGAGAAGAAGCTCCGACTTCTGCTATAATCTCTTTTATCTTAGCTTCAAGTTCTGCCGGATCAAGCTGCTTCGGTAGATACTCTTCTATTACGTGGACTTGCGCCAATTCTGCCTCTGCAAGGTCTTCGCGCCCTTGTCCTTTGTAAATCTCAGCAGACTCACGTCCCTGTTTAGCCAGCTTCTGAAGAATCTTAAGAGCTGCATCGTCCGTTAATTCATCATTCGCCCCGGGAGCGGTCTTTGCCTCCAAGAAAAATTTCTTCACATTACGAAGAGTGTCACGACGTACAGCGTCCTTGGCTTTCATAGCAGCCACAATGTCTTTACTGATCTGTTCAAAAAGTTCCATAATTATGTTTATTATAATTTACTTATTCAGATATACATGTACTATCACTCATACAAAGAGGCTATCCGGTAAGGATTGTCTCTCTAAAATCACAAGACTTAGAATGTAATGACAGAGGCCGCACCCACATTCGCCGTACCGCTTTCATGTGAACGGACAGAGAACTGTTTCAATGTATCCTTAGTACGTTTGTATGTAGGAGAAGTCTCGACCATGCTTATTATGTCATCATTATCAAGATCTTCATCAGTAAAAATGTAACTATAAGTAGGACGACGTATATAGTTTCCTTTCTTGTCCGGACCGTAAATCTGACTTCTGCGTATGGCTTTTCTCGTCATCTCCTCGTCTTCTTCCTCCTTCCGCTTCTGAGCCTCTGCATCACGTTTGATAAGACGCTCGTCCATCTCAGCAGAGTCAATGTCCTCAACTCCAAATCCGGTAGCAAGGATAGTCACCTTCACTTGGTCTTTCAGTTCCGGGTCAACAGACAATCCCCATTTTGTTTCCACATCCTGAGTCTTTATCTTCTCCATAAACTCATGGACTTCATTCATTTCGTCCATCATGAGTGTAGCATCACCTTCATCCCCACAGAACGAAATACGAAGAAGTATTTTCTTTGAGCGATATATGTCATTGTTGTTCAGGAGAGGAGAGTTCAACGCGTCATTTATCGCTTTTGTCACACGTCCCTCGCCGGAACCGTAGCCAGAACTCATGATTGCCACACCGCCATCTTTAAGGACAGTGCTGACATCATTGAAGTCAAGATTGATAATACCGTGCATCGTAATAATCTCAGCAATACTTCTCGCGGCATTGCAGAGAGTGTCGTCCGCCTTGGCAAAAGCATTTATCACTGTATAATCCTGATAAATCTCACGCAGACGCTCGTTGTTTATGACAAGCAGCGCATCGACATTCTTGCTTATCTCTTCCACTCCGTCAAGAGCTTGGTCAATCTTTCTGTTGCCTTCCCAGCGGAACGGTATTGTAACAATGCCTACGGTGAGTATTCCCATATCTTTTGCAGTCTTTGCAATAAGCGGAGCAGCTCCTGTGCCGGTTCCACCTCCCATGCCGGCTGTAATAAATACCATCTTGGTTCCGTCGTTCAGCATTTTGCGTACATCGTCAATAGACTCCTCCGTAGCCTTGCGTGCACGTTCAGGACGGTTTCCTGCACCAAGTCCTTCTGTTCCAAGTTGCAGTTTGACAGGTACAGGAGAATCCTGCAATGCTTTGTTATCAGTGTTGCAAACCACAAAGGTCACATCGTGTATGCCTTCGTTATACATGTGATTAACCGCATTGCTTCCTCCACCGCCGACACCAATCACCTTGATTATGCTTGTCGTACCTTTCTGGAAGTTAAAAACATCTATATTATCATTTAGTTCTGACATATATCTAACCTTTCTATTATTCGTTCTTCATCCAAAATGTTATCTATCACTGTTCGTTGACAAGGTCACCCATGACACGGGTAAAGCGTCCCCACAGACTATTGTCTTTCTTTGCTTTCGCGAGTTTGTCGGCAAGCCCTTCGACACGCTGTTTGAGAATCTCGGCAAGTTCTGCCGCCTCTTTCAGGCTCTGCTTGTATTTGTCCTTGCCATTAAGAGCCGTCACGCACTCTTCGTATTCGCTACCCAGAACATCAAGTGCCATATTGATAAGTTCATCCACTTGCGTTCTTATCTTCTTATCCTTGCCCTTCTCCTCAAGCTCCTTCTCGGCATTCTGCACTTTATTTATATTCGTGCGTATAAGTGCCTTTATGCCATCGAATTTCTGTGCTGTTTCAGCTTCCCGACGCGCAGTTTCCTCTTGTTCTTTACGTATCTGCTCTCTTCTATCTTCATCAGGCTCCGCCGGTTTCACAACATCATCGACTGCATCACCGCCACAAGAGACTTCTCCCGACAAGAGCAAAGAAATCAAGGTATTATTCATACCAGTATCAAACTTATGGTTGGCAAGCGAAGGCACCTTCAAGATTGGCTGGTTTACAGTCTTTGCAATACGGACCTTATCAACTTTTATATCAGACAAGAATGCCTTGTCGATATTCCTCATGTTGGAACCGCCACCGGTAAGAATTATACCAGCAAGAAGTTTATCACCATAGTTGGAATTAACGATTTGCTTTCTGACATTCGCAATGATTTCATTTATTCGTGCCTCTACAATTAACTGAATCTTGGAAATCTCGATTGATCTGCCGTCAGAAGTTGCATATACTCTTGTTTCCAGTTCTTCATTTATGTCATCTTCTTCAATATATGCAGCACCATATTTCAGCTTCACTTCTTCCGCTTCAGCCTCATCAAGCTGTAAAGTAGCAAGATCCTGAGTAATATTATTCGAACCTAACGGAATTGTGGCAAGATGACGAATGATATTATTCTTATACACAACCACTGTGGTTGTACCGGCACCTAAATCCACCAGCACACATCCGGAACGCTTCTCGGCATCTGTCAATACATTATTAGCCAACAGGCAAGGGGAAAGCATGAAATCATCGGCAATGGACACGTTTGTATTTGCAAAACATGTACGGATGTTGTTCCGAAGTTTAGTACGGGAGATAACATTGAGATACTCGCCTTCAATATTCGTCCCCATAACACCGACAGGATCTGTAATTATATTCTGATCCACCACATATTCCTGCGGATAATTCTCAAGCACCTCACAATCCGCATAAGGAATCTCGTAGCTTTCATCATGTATCGAATCTATCACTTCATTTGTGATATAACTTTGAGTAAGCAAATTACGCTTGACAACACACTTATAAGAACGTACCGACTGTCCGCCAATACCAATATATGCACGTGTTATCTTTGTTTTTAAATCATTCTCAAGCCTCTCTATTATATTGTTGACACACTGAGTGGTCTTCTCTATATTATAAACTATACCACGCTTTACACACGCTGTGGTCTTTTCTTCGGCATAAGCAAGGATTTGCATTGTGCCATCTTTCTTTTTACCTGCAATACCAGAAATCTTGGAAGAGCCAAGCTCTATTGCAACAATAAAATCTTTGTCTGTAGGTGCCATATATCTAATTCTTTTGTTTTGTACAAATTATCTGATTATTATACTCAAGATTTATCTTGTCATATTTATTCCAACCAACCTTACTCATCGCTTTTTCATAAAAGATTTTCAAACGGCGCAGTTTCTTTTCAAAACCATCCATATCTCCAAGATAAACAATATGATTTCCCACTCTCGGAACCAACTCCACCACTCGTTTGTCTCCCTGGCGCACTGATACATGAATCTGTTCTATCTGATTATTCCAAAAAGAATCCTCCTGCATAAAAGTCCCTAACGGAAGCAATTTGTTCACAGCATAATCAGGAGAAAAGTTTCCTGTTGCCACAATCATATTGGTCGCATAATTCGTATTCGGAATAATTTTCCCGGTACCATCAATAAAATATCCGGTAGCATTATCAGGCAATATATAGATTACAGGAGTACGTTGCACTATGTTTATGCAAAGTTTCCCTTTTGCCGACTTATAGCAGTCAATACTTTCTATAAACTCATTCTTCTGAAGTTCTTCCTCAATGCCACGAGCATCCACATCCTTCATCAACAAACCTTTAGGATAAAGTTTTGCAGATTTCAATATTTCCTCCACTTTAACCTTATCTACAAACTTGGCATAAGGAGTTTCCTTGATATTGAGAACAATATCAGTACATAATTCTTCCGGATCTGCCTTCGACATAAAAACCATGGCATATACCACATAAGCAGCAACTCCTAAAAAGAGAATTACAAAGAAAGAGAATTTAAAAATCTTCATCAATTTCATATATTACCGTATATGACTGTTAGAAAAAGCAATGTCCTTACTCTCGCATAAAACAGTATCAACAACAAGGCTATTTATCCTTCAATATTTCAGTGATTTGCGGTACATAAGCCTCTATATCTCCAGCACCAAGCAGCATCAACACATCGAAATGCCCCTTACTTACACAATCCGGAATATCTTCTTTGTGTATAAGATGACGTTCCATTCCTGCACGCAATCTATTATATATCAATTCACTCGTCACACCTTCTATGGGTTCTTCACGAGCCGGATAAATATCACAAATAAAAACTTCATCCAACAACGATAAGCTGTCTGCAAAGTCTGGATAAAAATCACGTGTACGAGTATAAAGGTGTGGTTGGAATATCGCTGCAATCTTCTTGTCACTGTAAAGTTCACGTACCGACTTTACGCTCTGGCGAATCTCATCCGGATGATGTGCATAATCACTGATAAATACTATCTTATCATTTTTAATTTTGAAATCGAAACGGCGTTCCACCCCTTTGAAACTTGCCATACCAGCCTTCAGTTCATCTTCCGTAACACCATTGAGCACAGCCAAAGCCATTGCCGCAATGCCATTCTCTATATTGATGCTAACCGGTACACCAAGCTGCACATCTTTCACCACTCCATGAGGATACACAAAATCAAAAAAGATTTCTCCACCTCCGATACGGATGTTTTCTGCATGAAAGTCTCCTTCATCACGAGAGTATTCATACACTTCAACACCGGGCTGAACATCAGCCTTCATTTCCAAGCCTTTATGTATAATCAGTGCTCCTCCCGGCTGAATGAGGGTTGTATATTTACGAAAACTTTCAAGATATGCCTCTTTCGTGCCATAAATATCAAGATGGTCCGGGTCTGTAGCCGTTATCACACTCATGTATGGATTAAGCCAATGAAATGAACGATCAAACTCATCCGCTTCTATCACCACATAATCGCTTTTGTCAGAAATTATATAGTTCGTCCCATAATTTTTTGTTATACCACCGAGAAAAGCATGACAGTCCACATGTGATTGGTGCAACAAGTGTGCCGTCATGGATGATGTCGTTGTTTTACCATGTGTTCCTGCCACACACAAGCCCTTGTGTGTCCCCGTCAGAAGCCCCAATACCTGAGCGCGCTTCTGAACAGAGAATCCATTTTCCCGAAAGAATCTTAGTTCTTTATGTTCATCCGGTATCGCCGGAGTATATACCACAAGCGTTGTTTCCTTATCTTTAAATACATCTGGTATAAGTTCAACAGAATCTTCAAAATGAATATCTGCTCCCTCTTCTATCAGACGATGTGTAAGTTCACTCGGTGTCTTATCATATCCGCCGACATGATACCCCTTAATAAGGAAATAACGGAGAATAGCACTCATGCCTATTCCTCCCGCTCCGACAAAATATACAGACTTTATATTTTCACTCATGATACCTTTGTTATATTTCATCATCAAACTTCTCAACATTTCTTACTTGCACTCAAAGCAAGTTTATAAACCTCTTGTGCTATTACATCTGCCGAATTAGGAATCGCCAGTTTTCCGGCATTCGTACCAAGAGAAGCCAACACGGCCTTATCAGCCACTGTTTCAATAGCAAGCCGTATAAGTTTCTCAACCGCAGCACAATCTTTTACAAATAACGCAGCACCCTTATTAGAAAGAGCAAGTGCATTTTTTGTCTGATGGTCCTCTGCCACATTTGGTGAAGGCACCAATATAGAAGGTTTGTTCAACAAACAAAGCTCCGATATAGAACTTGCTCCTGCGCGAGAAATTACAAGATCTGCAGCTGTATATGCCTTATCCATATCCGCAATGAAATCCGTCACATGAAGATTTGGAACTTCACGTTCTTTAGCAAGACGTCCCTTTATTTCCTCGCTATAATATTTTCCTGTCTGCCAGATAAACTGCACATTAGAGTTACGAATCTCATCCAAATGATTCAGGACGCTTTCATTCAAAGTTCTGGCTCCAAGACTTCCACCAATAATCAATACGGTAGGTTTATCCGGATTAAATCCAAAACTACGAACAGCCTCATCCTTTGAAACAGAAGCTTCAAGCAAAGATTGCCTTACCGGATTACCTGTCATAAGAATCTTGTCTTTAGGGAAAAAACGCTCCATACCCTCGTATGCCACACAAATCCTACTTGCAGATTTAGCGAGGAGTTTATTTGTAACACCGGCATAAGAGTTCTGCTCCTGTATAAGAGTTGGAATACCCATTTTTCCAGCAACTCTCAAAGTAGGACCACTTGCATATCCTCCCACACCGACAACCGCCATCGGAGAAAAATCACGGATGATTTTCTTCGCCATCATCTGGCACTTCAAGATTTTCCACAGAACAACAATATTTTTCAATATATTTTTTCTGTCAAACCCAGCAATTGGTAATCCTATAATCTTATACCCCGCAGCAGGTACACGTTGCATTTCCATTCGACCCTCAGCACCCACAAACAAAATCTCTGCATCAGGATGCTGCTTCTTTATAGCATTGGCAATAGAGACAGCAGGGAAAATATGTCCTCCTGTTCCACCACCGCTAACGATAACTCTCAAAACCTCTCCACTATTCATAAGTTCAATCCTTATATATTTCTCACACTCTTATTATTTACAACAACCAAGTAACAACAATTTAGTCAAATGCAAAAATACAAATAAAAGCCCAAACAAAACTACGGTTTTGGTTTTATTTGATTTATACACAGAATTTCAAAAATGCTGTCTCAAATCATATTTTTATCATCATAATATTCTGTAGTCTCTCCTTTAGCGACATTCTCTGCCGGAGTTGCAGCTGTTTCACTTACCTTTTCCGCATAACGGCTGACGCTAAGGATAACACCAATATAAAAACTTGTGATTATAATTGACGTTCCACCACGACTTATAAGCGGAAGAGGCTGTCCGGTCACAGGGAATAACCCAACTGCAACACCCATATTGACAATTGCCTGCAACACAATCATTATTCCAAAGCCAAGAACAAGATAAGCAGGAAAGAAGCGTTGACACTTCTGTGCTATACGTCCGACTCGAATCAATAGTGCTATGTACAGAAATATGACAAACACAGCTCCAAACAGACCTATTTCCTCAACTATTATAGAAAATATAAAATCCGACTCTGCATGAGAAAGGAAATCACGTTCTATCGAGTTTCCGGCACCACGTCCTATGATATTCGAATTAGCCACAGCCATGAAAGCATGTGTCACCTGAGCGTTCTCATCTTTTATGTATTTTGCCAAATCCAAAGAATCACAACTTTGCTCCTTTTTACTTTCAAGCATCCGTTCTATTCGTCCTTTTCCCGTAGCAAGACGTTTACAGCCCGGCAAAGCATTCAATGTGGCTTTGTCAAGTGTCATCATCATAGCAACAGCCACAAGACCAATAGCAACAATCGCCACAATTGTTCGCAGAATAAGATTCCAAGGAACATGCCCTATTATCATCATTACAAACACTACTGTAGCCAACATCACAGAAGTGGAGAAGTTTTCAGGGAAAATCAATCCGCACACAATCGCCGTCATATAAACGATAAACCTAAAAGCAAGAGAATGTCCTCCTTTTATAGCACCCACTACTTTCTTCTGCACTCCTCTTACCATCACCGTTTCTTCCGCCTGAGTCTTAGCCAAAACCACAGCTACGGACATAATCAATGCCGCCTTACCAAATTCAGAAGGTTGAAACCTTATCGGTCCAAGTGTTATCCAACGACTTGTTTCATTTATCTCACCTCCAAAAAACAATGTATATAACAGCAGAATAACAGAAACAGGCAAAAGAATAAAAGGGAAAAGCATGAACCACTTACAGGGAACACGATGCACCAATAAAATAACAACAAGCCCAGCAAATATAAAACCGGCCTGTGAAATCATCGGTGCCCAATGATGCCCGGTCTTATAAGTAAGCGTACTTGATGCACTGTAAACTTCTACAAGCGAAATCAGACACAGGAAAAAGTATATCATCCATACACCTTTATCCCCTTTGAACAGATTTCCTTTTAAAAAGTCTGAAAAGATTTTGCCCATATCTTCATTTTTTAGCCTGGATAATCAAATTTCTTGGTCACAGATTACGAACACATTCTTTAAATTGTTCACCTCTGTCCTCCATATTCTTGAATAAATCAAAACTTGCACAACAAGGACTCAACAACACACAAGCCCCCGGACGTGCCATCTTATAGCACTCATCCACGCAGTCCTTCATATTCAAAACATCTACAATAGGCAGCCCCAAGCCGTCAAATGCAGCATGCAGTTTTGAATTATCCACACCAAGAAATACAAGTCCTATGCACTTTTCACGTACAAGATCAATAATCTCGCTATAATCGTTACCTTTATCTTTTCCTCCAAGAATAAGTACAGTAGGTTGCTTCATACTCTCAAGAGCATACCAGCACGCATTCACATTTGTAGCCTTTGAATCATTAATAAAGTCAACACCACGGACACGTCCGGCATTTTCCAGCCTATGTTCAGCACCAGTGAAACTGCTCAACCCCTTACGTATCTGTTCTTTTGTAACCCCTGCAATATCCGCAGTAATACCGGCTGCCAACGAGTTATAAAGATTATGTTTTCCTCTCAAAGCAAGTTCTTCTTGCTCCATATTAAACGGTGTAGGTGTCTCTATGACAAACTCCATATCTTCCGTATAAGCAATAGCATCAGTACTTTTGAACTCCGAGAACGGATACAGTCGTGCCTTTATATTATACTTCTTCAGTTCTGCAGCCACAATCGGATCATCATTCCAGAATACAAAAGCATCCTTCTCTGTCTGATTTCTCGTAATACGCATCTTTGAATCCACATAATTCTGCATTTCAAAATTATACCTGTCAAGATGATCCGGAGTTATATTCATCAAAACAGCTATATCAGCTTTAAAATCATACATATTATCCAGCTGAAAACTGCTAAGCTCTATCACATAATAATCATAATGTTCTTCTGCTACCTGCAAAGCCAGACTCCGCCCTATATTTCCGGCAAGTCCGACATTATATCCCGCCTGTTTCAGTATATGATATATAAGAGAGGTGGTAGTAGTCTTGCCATTCGACCCTGTTATACATATCATCTTTGCAGTCGTATAACGTCCTGCGAACTCAATCTCAGAAATAATCGGAATATTCTTTTCCTTCACTTTGACAATCATAGGAGCATTCTCGGGAATACCCGGGCTCTTGATGATTTCGTCAGCATTAAGAATCAAGTCTTCTGTATGATGCCCCTCTTCCCATACGATACCATACGAATCAAGAAGGTTCTTATATTTGTCTTTTATCTTCGACATGTCAGAAACAAACACATCAAAGCCTTTCACCTTTGCAAGTACAGCTGCACCCGCACCACTTTCGGCAGCTCCCAAAACAACAATTCTTTTCATACACTAATTATTTATAGAACAGGTATAATTCCTGTCTGTCATTTATCTTATCTTTAATGTTATCACTGTAATTGCAGCCAACAATATAGTCACAATCCAAAAACGTGTAGTTATCATACTCTCAAAAAGCAGTCCGTCCGGTTTCTTAATCAAATACTTCGTATCCGGCTGCATCTTATGACGATAATGGTCGTGAAGAGGAGCACGCTTAAACACACGCAACTTCAGCCCTCTTTTGTTGCCATATCTTGCATATCCAAGTTGCAACATCACAGACAGACTCTCCATCAAGAAGACTCCACACAATATCGGGAGCATCAGCTCCTTGTGAATGATAACTGCCGTAACAGCTATCACACCACCGATAGCCAAACTACCGGTATCACCCATAAACACCTTTGCCGGGTACGCATTGTACCATAAAAAGCCAATCAATGCACCTACAAAAGCACACAGGAATACCACCGTCTCTTCCGAACCGGGTATATACATCACATTCAAATATCCTGCAAATTGTATATGTCCCGACACATAGGCCAATATACCCAGAGTGATGCCTATTATTGCAGAATTTCCCGCACACATTCCATCCATGCCGTCATTCAGGTTCGCACCATTAGAAACAGCCGTAATCACAAAAGTCGTTACAAGAATGAATAAAACCCAGCCACATGCACGTTGAGTCCTGCCATCCTTTATCCAACTGAACACTTCATAGTAGTCAAGATTATTGTTCTTCAAGAAAGGGACAGTCGTCACTGTTGACTTTCTCGCCTCACTCTTATGGTAAACGACTTCGGAATGCCCGATTTCGCGTGTTACGTTCTCACGCACAACTGCCTGCGGACTAAGCCACAAAGTAATCCCGATAATACAACCAAGCAAAAGCTGTCCAAGCAGTTTATATCTCGGTTTCATGCCATCTTTGTTTCCGGAAAGTTTTATTTTATCATCAATAAATCCCAGAAAGCCAAACCAGACAACAGTAACCAGCAACAATATCATATAGACATTTGTCAGTTTTCCGAGCAACAACGAAGACAATAACACACCGGCAATGATGATGAGTCCTCCCATAGAAGGAACACCTTTCTTCTGCACACCGTATGGATCTATTTCCGCATCACGAGCCTGTTCTATATGCTGATGCCTGCGCATGTATTTGATAAAGTATTCGCCCGCCACCATTGATATTATCAACGACAACATAAGTGCCATCAGTGAACGAAAAGACACATAGGCAAAAACACCCGCACCCGGTACATTCAGTTTGTCAAGATATTGAGATAACAGATAAAGCATCTTTAATAATATGTAACAATTTATTTTTAACGTACAATCTCCGCAAAGGCCTTCGCCACTTCTTCCTTATCATCAAAATGATGTTTCACACCTTTCACATCCTGATAATCTTCATGTCCTTTGCCAGCTATCAAGATGACATCACCCTTCCCGACAAGACGACATGCCGTTCTGATAGCCTCTCTTCTATCCACATTCGACAACACTTTCCTATGTTGCTCCTCATCCAGTCCGGCAAGCATATCATTTATAATCTCCTGAGGCTCCTCAAACCGAGGATTGTCACTGGTAATAATCACAATATCGCTCTGCTTTACAGCCTCACGCGCCATAAGCGGACGTTTACCTTTATCACGATTACCTCCTGCTCCACACACTGTCACCACTTTGCCTTTACCGTCAAGCACTCCGTGTATGGCAGACAATACGTTCTCTATCGCATCCGGAGTATGAGCATAATCCACTATCGCCGTATGTCCCTGAGAAGAACGCACTGCATCAAAACGTCCTGAAACAGGCTTCATTTCACTAAGTGCAACCAATACATCATGTGCAGATTTGCCCAACATCACAGCAGCACCATAGACAGCCAGCAAATTGGACACGTTGAACTTACCTATGAACTGCACCCCGACTTCCACACCATTGATTTCAAGGTACATTCCTTCAAAATGACACTCTATAATCTTCGCCCTGAAGTCAGCATCTCCACGTACAGAATAAGTCTTCACTTCCGCATTGGTATTCTGCACCATCACCATTCCGTTCTTATCATCCAAGTTTGTAACAGCAAACGCTCCTTTCGGCAGATTATCAAAAAACAACTTTTTTGCCTTCAGATAATTGTCGAAAGTCTTGTGATAATCCAAATGGTCTCGTGTGAGATTAGTAAATATTCCTCCTGCAAACTTTAATCCGCCAATACGTTCCTGCACAACGGAATGTGAACTCACCTCCATGAAAGCATACTCACAACCGGCATCAGCCATACGTCCAAGAAGCATATTTAGCGTAATAGGGTCAGGAGTAGTGTGTTCCGTAGGCACCGCCTCACCGTCAATATAATTTACCACCGTCGATATCAGTCCGACTCTATGTCCCAATCGGCGGAACATATTATAAAGCACAGTAGCAATTGTGGTCTTCCCATTGGTTCCGGTCACACCGACAAGCTTCATCCGCGATGTAGGATCACCATAGAATCTTGTGGCAATCCGTCCTACCACGTGTTCCGAATTTGCTACTTTTATATAAGTTACATTCTCATTGTCCGAATCAGGGAGTTCCTCACAAACCACAGCCACAGCCCCTTTTTCCACAGCCTTACCTATATAGCTGTGACCATCAGCCTGTGTACCTCTAACAGCTATAAACAAGTTGCCTTCGCTCACAAGACGCGAGTCAATATTTATGCCTGATATATCTTTTGTCAAACATCCTTTGACATCAAAAATATCCAGTCCATCTACCAAAGCCTGTAAATTCATAACTATATTCTTTTTTTATGTTCTATACATTATTAATTATCCAAATATACAGCGACTGTCTGCCCTGCCACAATTTTCGTTCCGGCAGCCACACTCTGCTTCTTCACTCGTCCAACACCATGCACTTTGGCTTTAAGTCCCCGGCTTTCAACGGCAAAGACGGCATCACGCGCTCCCATGCCTGTCAAATCAGGTACAGTCTTATCATCAAGTGCATGTGGGGTAAAATCCACACTGTTACCGCGGCTTTCTGCTCGTCCCCATTTTCCATCGGTTGTTCCGTGTACACCAATTCCAAGTTCATCAAGCACATATCCGGCTGCGGCAATGTCTCCATTCTTCACATCCGGAACAAAGACAGAAAGAGAATCCGCCACCTTTGAAATGTCACCGGTCACATTCTTCGAGTAAACCCTTGCCGCAATCTTTGCGAAAACAGGTCCCGCCATACCTCCTCCGGAAGCAGGATAGCCGGGTTTACGTATCGCCACAATACACGAATACTGAGGGTCTTCAGACGGATAATATCCGCAAAAACTCACAAGATATTCCCGCATTCCGGAACGATAACCGCCCGTTCCTTGCGAAACCTGTGCCGTACCGGTCTTGCCCGATACATGAAAATGCGGATTTCCGGCACGTTTTCCCAATCCCTCCTTGTCGTTGACCACTCTCTTCAGAATCTCCTGAATATCTTTAAGAGTTGATTCCTTGCAGATGCTTTCTCTGATTACTTCAACAGGAAACTCCTCCACAATCTCTCCGTCTTTTTGAACAGCCTTGACAAAACGAGGACGTACCATCTTACCTCCATTTGCAATAGCATTATAGAAAGTGACCGTCGATATTGGAGGAATCTGTGTCTCATATCCGATAGACATCCACGCAAGGGCGGTCTTCGACCAGTTTTCCTTGTTCGGCATTCGTATTCTCGGTTCAGCCGCCCCGACAAACGGAAGATTCAGCGGTGTTCCGATACCAACCCGATGCAAACCTTCCACAAACTTCTCAGGATGATTATGATAATGTTCATCTATCAAACGGCTTACACCTATATTAGAAGAGTACATAAGTGTATGAGGCACATCTATCACATGATAACCTCCACGGGTAGCCCAGTTGTGGTCACGCATCCATGCACCATACATATTATATACACCACAGCCTGTGTCCACCAAATCATTCACCGTAATCATACCGTCATCAAGCGCAACCATTATCGAAGCCGTCTTAAACGTAGAACCGGGTTCCATAAGGGAAGCAAGCGCATAGTTGCGCGCCTCGTAATATTCTCCGTCATCATAACGCTGAAGATTGACAATAGCCTTGACATCACCGGTCTTCACTTCCATAAGAACCACCACACCCATAGAAGCCTCCAGTTCTTTCAGTTTCTCCCTGAGCGCGCTTTCGCATATATCCTGCATACTGACATCTATCGTCGTCACGACATCCAATCCGGCAACCGGCTCACGATCTACAATTTCAAGATATTTCGACAGCACTTTCTTACGGTGAACCAATCCTTCCTCCCCACGCAACAAAGAGTCATACGCAAGCTCTATGCCGGAACGCGCCGAATCTTTTGCTCCGAACATTTCGCCCAATGTTCGTTTGGCAAGCGAACCAAAAGGTTTCTTGCGGTTATTGCGCATTTCAATGACAAGTCCACTGACATAGCGATTCTTCTCATTGAATAAAGGAAGCTTTATCAGTTCATTAAACTGTATATAATTAAGCACCTGACGGGGACAAACCTCATAATAACGGCTATGCTTCTCAAATCCTTTCATCAGATGTTTCTTATACTCAGCCGCCGACATCTTAGGAGAAATCTGGGTCAAGCCCGCACTGATAGTGTCTATATACGAAAGAAAGATGGAATCCTTCCTTCTTATCAGACTGTCACGTTTCGCCGTCTCCTTAGGGTCATCGCTTTTAATCGGAATACCGGAAAGAAAATCCAGATACACCTTGTAGTCCGGCAGACTACTTGCCATAAGCTGACCGTCCGCCGACAGGATATTTCCGCGCGCGGCTTTGAGCGGCTCAATCTTACTCTCGTACAAAGCACCTATTTTCTGCCAATGCTCACGTTCCACAATCATCGTGTATAACGCGCGCCATATTATGGCTACGCAAAACACCAGTGCCACAATAACCACACCAATGAAACGTCCGGATATATATTTCTTATCAAATTTCATCTCTTATACTCAAATTTGTATCACAACCAATATTCCAATGCCTGTCAAAAGGAGCGTCTCCATCATTCCACACTGTCCGCCAATATCACGTATGGGGGAGTCACCGGATTCTGCAACATGCTGTCTTTCGAATGCTTCAGCATACGCTCCACATTCGACTGCCGGCTAAGATTCATCAATTCACTCGACTGGGTCAGCACGTTATATTTAACAGTCTGCAACTGTTCTTTCAAGCTGTCAATGACAATCACATCGTGTTCACTCGAATAGCGATTACCGGTATAGAGCACAGCCAATACAGCCACCAGCAGAAACCACAGAATCTGCCGCATAAAAAACCTGCTCTGAAGTATGTCGCCTCCGATAATAGACTTGAAAGAAAAATCTCCGAAATCATCATCTTCATCCGTAAACTTCTTGATGGCTTCAATGGCTTCCGCCTTGTCTGTCACCTCAGCCTCTTTTTCCGAATCCAACTCCCGAGAATCAGCGGCATGGGACTCAACGGATACATCTTCCGCCCCATCCATCAAAGTATCATCAGTTTCTTTATAATCCTTGCTCATCAACAAAGCCCTCCCTCTTTTACACGTATCACAATTTCTCAGCAATTCTCAGTTTCGCACTTCTCGATCTCGGATTGCGCTCCTGCTCTTCCATGTCAGGAACAATGACCTTGCCGTTCACCTGTCGCAAAGGCACATTCGTCCGTCCGAAGAAATCCTTATCCACTCGCCCGTCGCAATTGCCGGTCTTCATCATATTCTTCACCATACGGTCTTCAAGCGAATGATAGGTTATCACCACAAGACGTCCCCCCGGCTTGAGAATATCCACAGCCGATTCGAGCATCTCTCGCAGCGCATCCATTTCGTGATTGACTTCTATACGCAAAGCCTGAAACACCTTGGCAAGATCTTTTTTCTCACGTTCCCGCCCAAAGAAAGGCTTCATCAAAGTAAGAAAATCGCCGGTCGTCTGTATGGGGTTTTCCGTTCTCGCCTTGACAATGGCCGAAGCAAGTCGGCGACTGTTCTTCAATTCGCCGTACAGATAAAAAACATTTGCCAGTTCCTCCTCTTCATACTCGTTCAGCACCTCCGCCGCCGTTCTGCCGGAGCGTCTGTTCATGCGCATGTCAAGCGGAGCGTCAAAACGGAAAGAGAATCCTCGTTCCGCATCGTCAAAATGATGCGAAGACACTCCCAAGTCCGCAAGCACGGCATCAACCTTATCCACACCATAATAGCGCATGAAATTCTTCAGATACCTGAAATTGCTACGGACAAAAGTAAATCTCTTGTCACCTTCCACCGCATTGTGTTCGGCATCCTCGTCCTGATCAAAGCCATAAAGACGAGCATCCTCATCAGCACAACGAAGGATTTCACGGCTATGACCGCCGCCACCATACGTGACATCGACAAAAATGCCACCACGGCCTATATTCATGCCGGCAACACTTTCCCTAAGCAATACGGGAACATGATATGTAGTTTGATTTTCTTCCATTCTTCCAATTGTTAATCATTTATCGACGATATTCAAATGCTTCACACTCAATCAATTCTGACAGAACACATCCGCCATCACATCCTGAAGCTTCTCTGAGAGTCCGCTGTCAGAGGCAAGCAAGGCTTCACACGTTTCCGTGTCCCACACTTCTATATGGTCATCCACAGCAAGGAATCTCACGTTCTGTTTTATTCCCGCATAGGCAAGCTTGCGCTTGGATATGAGGAAACGTCCGTTGTTGTCCAGTTCCACCACCTCAGCCTCTGCCACAAAACGGCGCATGATGTTCTGATGCTCTCCATTCCACCGATTAAGACGTTCACGCAAAGTGTCCAGCATGGAGTTCCAAAGAGGCTCAGGATAAAGCACGAGACATTTCTGAAAGAGGTCTGTACGCAAGATGAACCTCTGTCCATCTTCCGCGTCCATCCCCTTACGAAATGCCACAGGAAGAAACACTCTTCCTTTTGCATCTGCTTTAGCCGAATAATCTCCTATAAAACGCATACAAACTGCTCTAAAACACTTCGCGCACGTACACGCGAATATAATCGTGCAAATATATACAAAAATCCCCACATGCCCCCACATTTTACCACATTTATTTCCGTGTTTTTTTCAACACCATGTTCATATCCTCTACAGGGGTTCCTCTGACAAAGAAACAGGCAACAATGTTCACAATCATTTTACAGCTTTTCAGAATCCGAGGGGAAATCCATTTCTGTTTCCAAACAAAGTTTTGTTTTTTTATACAAATCTTGCGCAATATCAAACATTTGCATATATTTGCCGAAACATTTAACAAATAGCAAAAAAATGAAGAAATTATTTGGAATTATCATGGTTGCAGTTGCCATGTTCGTGGCAACTCCGGCAAACGCACAGTTCAAGTTCGGTCTCAAGGCGGGTTTGAACGTATCAAAAGTCAGCTTCGACAAAGATGTAGCAAAGAATGCCATCGACAGCCGAACAGGCTTCTTTGTTGGTCCTATGGCAGAGTTCACTGTACCTATCATCGGGCTGGGAGCAGACGTTGCCGTACTTTATGACAACAAGGGGGTAGAAGTTGACGATGTATCAGAAACACTTCAGTACATAGACATTCCTATCAATGTGAAATATTCTATCGGACTCGGCAGCATCGCCGGTGTTTATGTGGCAACAGGTCCTCAGTTCTCCTACAACATCGGCGGAAAGCAGATTTTTGAAAATGAATATTCTCTCAAGTCTTCCGAGTTCAGCTGGAATGTGGGCGCAGGTGTCAAGCTGCTCGGTCATCTTCAGGTTGGTTACAATTACAACATTGCCATCGGCAAGACTGGAGAAGTGGACAACGTTGTCAATGCTGCCAACGAACTTATCAAGAATGATGTCAAGAACAACACTCACCAGATTTCAGTGGCTTACTTGTTCTAATTTGAGGTTCTTAAACAACGGATAAGAAGGTGCGGAAAGACAATCTCGTCATTCCGCACTTTTTTTGTGCACAAGGGTATTGCGTAGAATTTTCAATGCTTCATTCGGGTTGTCCAACGGAGGAGCTTGTCGAATACATCCGCATAAATAACAAAAAAACGCGCTAAAACCAACTAAGTTGAACGCATTCACAGACTTTTCATGTGCGACCCGGATATGTGAGCAGACGTATCCGACAGACTCCAAATATATTGTGTGGATGTTTTGTGGGTGTATTCGACAGACTCCTCCGTCGCTACGCGCCA
>JAJPZU010000189.1 GCA_021204165.1 Prevotellaceae bacterium | reverse complement strand
GGTAGCTTGTGTGTATAGCACTGACACCCAATACGGTAACTTGGCTCCTCCCCTAAGTTAGGGGAGGTGGCGCGGTAGCGACGGAGGAGTCTGTCGAATACACCCACAAAGCATCCACACAACACATGAGGAGTCTGTCGCCCCCCCACTAAACATCTTTTATTCCGAACAAATTTTGGAAGCATAAACTGTTTCTGCTATTTGGATTTTACAAAAAGAATCTGCTGATGTGGGGTGAGGTGTAAAATTCCTGTGTCTTGATAAATGACCTGACAATTGCTGATGATTTGGAAATTATGATGTACATTTGCAGGATAAATTCAAAATCGGATTTGTAAGTTCGCCATGAAATATTCAGTAAAGAAAGCAGTACGTTTTCCGCTTGCCGCATGGAAGTGGTATATCAGTCAATACAAAGGAAAATGGTATCAGAGGATTGTAGCTTCAATCGCTTCTGCCGTGATGTTCTTTTTTTCTGTATTTGGGGGCTGTGGATGTCAACCTGTTCGGCTTGTTCGGCAAGTCGCCGACAATGGAGTGTATCGACAACCCGATAACCAATGAAGCCTCTTTGGTGTATAGCAGTGATAGTGTGCTGATAGGGAAGTTCTTCAGCGAGAACCGTTCTCCGGTGAAGTTTGAAGATATTTCTCCGTATGTCATCTACGCACTTGTCTCAACTGAAGATGAGCGTTTCTATCTGCATCACGGCATTGACTATCAGGCCGTCTTTGCAGCTGTGAAGGATATGATGAACGGTCATGCCAGAGGGGCGAGTACGATTACTCAGCAGCTGGTCAAGAATCTTTTCAAGATTCGTTCCCAATATTCTACCGGGCTTTTGGGGAAGATTCCCGGATTTGGAATCTTTGTGATGAAATCGAAGGAATGGATAACGGCGATAAAGATTGAAAACAAATACAGCAAGCAGGATATTCTTACGCTGTATCTGAACACGGTGGATTTCGGAAGCAATGCGTATGGTATCAAGACTGCTGCAAAGACCTATTTTAATACCACACCGGCGGCCCTCACTCCGGAACAGGCGGCTACGCTTGTCGGTTTGCTGAAGGCGACGACTACCTATAATCCTAAGGTGAATCCGCAGCGTAGCCTTGAACGGAGAAATGTGGTGCTTCATAACATGTACACCCACGGAAAGCTGACGCAAAGTGAGCTGGACTCCCTGTCCGGTCTGCCTATCATGCTTAATTATAAGGTGGAGAACACATACGACGGACGGGCGCAGTATTTCAGGGAGGCATTGCGTGATTATTTGGCTTCATGATGCAAGGAGCATGATGTGGATATATATTCGGACGGACTGAAGATTTATACGACTCTCGACACACGTATGCAAAGATATGCGGAGTATGCCGTGCAGAAGCAGATGCGCGTGATTCAGGAGCGTTTCGACAACCATTGGCGCGGAATGAATCCGTGGAGAGGGGAGAACGGAAAGGAAATCCAGAATTTCATTGAGGACATTGCCGGACGCTGCGAATACTACAGGATTCTTAGCGCGAAGTTTCCGGACAGTCCCGACTCCATAGACTATTACATGAATCTGCCGCATCGGGTGAAATTGTTTGCGTATGATGCGCCGAACCGTCAGATAGAGTGCGAAATGAGCACGATGGACTCGATTCGTTATATGGTGAAGATGATGCACTGCGGATTTGTTGTGATGGAGCCGCAGACGAGCCATGTGAAGGCATGGGTGGGCGATGTCGATTTCAATGCGTGGAAGTATGACAAGGTGACGGCTATGCGTCAGCCCGGTTCCACATTCAAGCTGTTTGTCTATGCGTCGGCTTTTGAAGATGCCGGGCTTACTCCCGTGGATCGCCGGGTCGATAGCTACATAAGCTTGAAGATGCCGGACCGGAAGAGTGGTGCAATGAAAGTGTGGACACCGCACAATGCCAACGGATATTGCACGGAAGGCAATGTTCCGCTGAAATCGGCTTTCGCGCAGTCCATCAATACGATTGCCGTGAAGCTGGGGCAAGAGGCGGGGATAGACAATGTGGTCAAGATAGCCCATGCGATGGGAATACACAGTGAACTCGACAATACTCCTTCGCTTTCGCTTGGGGCTTCGGACGTGACGTTGCTTGAACTTGTAGATGCCTATTGTACAGCAATGAATGACGGAATGCAGCGCGACCCGATACTGGTCACACAGATTATCGACCGCGATGGCAAGGTGATTTATGATTGCGAAAAAGACGTGCCGGCCGCACAGCGTGCAATATCTTATCGCACGGCATTCTATTTGCAGCGTCTGCTCTGGGGCGGAATGCGTGAACCCGGAGGCACGACAAGTGCGCTGTGGCAGTATGTGCATTGCTATGACACGGAGCTTGGAGGAAAGACGGGTACGTCGTCCAATCATTCGGACGCTTGGTTTGTCGGCGCATCGCCCTATCTTGTCGGCGGTTCATGGGTGGGCGGTGAGTATCGCTGCATCCATTTCCGTACAGGACAGCTCGGTCAGGGCAGCCGTACCGCATTGCCTGTGTTCGGCTATTTCATGGAAATGCTGCTGGCTGACCCTGCTTTTGCCCGTTACCACGGCAAATATCCTGAGCCGAAAGAGAATATTGACAGAAATACATATATAGGCCCTTCTTTCTATGCTCCGAAACCGGAAGAATCGGACAGTCTGTCTGTGGATGCGGATGGCGAGGATGCTGGTGGGGCAACTGGAAGTGTGGAGACTGTGGTTGAATTGTCAGACGATTGAGGATGGGTACGGAAGTAACAGGGGTGGAATCTATTGATATTGATAATCCGCAATTCAAAAATGCACTTAATCTGGTGCAGTTTACTGCACAGTCTGTATTTCTCACAGGAAAAGCCGGTACGGGAAAGTCAACTTTCTTGAAATATATATGCAGGACGACGAAGAAGAAGTTTGTGGTCCTTGCTCCTACCGGCATTGCTGCGATTAATGCCGGGGGATGTACCATACACAGTTTCTTTAAACTTCCTTTTCATCCTTTGGTGCCTGACGATTCGCGCTATATGGGAAACCGTCTGCGCGATTTTCTTAAATACAGCAAGGAACACTGTAAACTGCTGAAATCTGTTGAACTTATCATTATTGACGAGATTTCTATGGTGCGCGCTGACATCATAGACTTCATTGACCGTATCTTGCGCATGTACTCCGGCAATATGCGACTGCCTTTTGGTGGTAAGCAGATGTTGTTTGTCGGTGACATCTTTCAGCTTGAACCTGTGGTCACTCGTGATGAACGTGAGATATTGAATCGTTTCTATGAGACTCCGCATTTCTTTTCTGCACGCATATTCCGTGAATTTCAGTTGGTTTCTATTGAACTGACCAAAGTGTATAGGCAGACCGACAAGGTGTTCATTGGAGTGCTCGACCGCATACGCACCAATTCGGCGACAACGGCTGATTTGCAGCTTCTCAACACTTGTGTGTCTGGAAATGGGGCGCCGGAGAGTGAGTGCGGTGCTCCGTCGGTTAAGGGAGAAGGCGATGTGCTTGTTGCACCGTCTGTATCTTCTTTGGCTGATACGGCTTCCTTTATGATAACTCTTGCTACAAGAAGAGATATTGTGGAGACGATTAATCAGAGGAGGCTTGCCGGCATAGAAGGCGATTCGATGTTTTTCAAAGGAGATATAAAAGGCGAATTTCCTGCAAACTCTTTACCTACCTTGCTTGAACTTGAACTGAAAGTGGGGGCGCAGGTAATCTTCATCAAAAACGATCCGGAGAAGCGGTGGGTGAACGGTACTCTCGGACAGATTGTGGGAGTGGACGAAAACGGAGAAAAGCTGTATGTCATGTCTGACGACGGAAGGCAGCATGATGTGGAACGTGCACAGTGGGCGAATGTGAGATATACCTATAATGAAAAAGAGAAGAAGATAGAAGAAGAGGAGCTTGGAGTCTTTACGCAGTTTCCTGTCCGTTTGGCATGGGCGATAACAATACATAAAAGTCAGGGGCTTACGTTCAATCGTGTGTCTGTGGATTTTACGGGAGGAGTATTCGCCGGCGGACAGACGTATGTGGCATTGAGTCGCTGCCGTTCTCTTGACGGATTGCAACTGAAAAAGGATATTACTCGGTCGGACATCTTTGTGAACGCTGATGTGGTGCGCTTTTCGCGTCAGTTCAATAATCAACAGGCTGTTGATGCTGCTCTTCGCAGTGCGTCTGCCGACATAGAGTATCATGATGCGGTTGCAGCTTTTGACGAAGGGGACTTCGAGGCTTGTCTGTCCCATTTCTTTAAGGCAATCCATTCGCGCTATGATATAGAGAAACCGTATGCCAGACGTTATATCAGGAAAAAACTTCACGTGGTAAATTCTCTCAGAAGTGAGATTGAAACGCTTAGAAGAAAGCTTGATGACAAGCAGAAAGAAATGGATGACAGGCAGGAGCAACTTAATGAATATGCTACCGAGTTCTTTTTGCTTGGCAAGGAATCCTTGGCTGTGGGTGATTCCGCTGCTGCGATAGCGAATTTTGACAAGGCTCTCTCGCTGAATCCTTTATATACGGATGCTGTTGTCAGTAAAGGACGGACGCTTCTTGATTGTGGAAGAAAACGCGAGGCGGTGAAGTGCCTGAATGAAGCTCTTGAAATTTCTCCCTCTCATTTCCGTGCGCTTTATACTCGTGGAAAAACTTTCTTTGTTCTTGGACTTTTTGATGAGGCTTTGTCGGATTTGGATCGCGCAACGAGCCTGAAGCCGAAGAACATCAGCGCGCATCAACTTATGGGAGATATTTTGTCAGCAATGGGGGACGAGGATGCCGCTGCGTTGCAATGGGCTATTGCCGACAGGCTTAAAAAGGAAAAATATCATAAAGGAAATGAAGCTGTGCCTGATTGACTGTGCTCATGTGTGTTGTGTCTTTGCAATGTAAGTTTCATGTAATATAATGTATTAGAAGCTGTTTTTTTAATTTAAAACAGCTTCTAATTATATATGGACAATGCGTTGAAAACATATTGTATGTACTGAGAAAAACTAAATACAGTGCGCTGAAAACTTTAATCAGCACTGCCGATTATAAAAACGGCACTGCTGATTATGTAAACTGCACTGCCGATTATAAAAACGGCAGTGCTGATTAAAGTTTTCTGCGCACTGTTTTTCACTTCTCACTGCACTGTTTTTCATTTCTCGCTGCACTGATATTTTTATTTTACCGGCAATTTCAACTTGGCGAAAGACGGTATATAATAATTTTTTTGTAATCAATTTTAAACAGTTTCTAAGAAGATGTTTTAAATTTATTACGATAAATTATTATAGACCGTCTTTCGTAAT
>JAJPZU010000085.1 GCA_021204165.1 Prevotellaceae bacterium | reverse complement strand
CGTCGCTTTCTTCCGCAAACTTAGTGTTAGGGGAGGTGTCGCGTTAGCGACGGAGTAGTCTGTCGAATACAACCACTAAATATACATGAGTATTCTGTGCCCCTCTGCTAAATATACATGAGTAGTCTGTCGAGAATCCCCACTTAAACCACACGGAGTAGTCTGTCTAATCCTCCTCAAAAAACTTCGCAAATACACCTTATTATATATATTAGTACACAACTTTCAAGAATCTTTCTAAATGCAAGGCTCTTCCTTTATGAAAATCTGTTTTATTAATATAAATACATATATTGTAAATACAAAATAATTTCTTTTGTTTTTTTTATTCGGTTATTTCAATTAGATTTGCAACATGAATGAATTTGTGTAATAATTATTGGTGTTTTTCTAATAAATTAATATGCAAATTTTGATTTATTGTATAGTAACGCTAACTTATTTATTAATATTAAAAAAACTAAACATCAAATGAAGAAATTTTATTCTCTCATGTCTCTTGCCGCTTTCGCATTAAGTGTGAGTGCGCAGGATGTCATCACTGAAGAGTGGGAGATGGGACAGTTCGTGGAGATTGATGGCAAGCAGTATGTTGTGGGCCGAAATCTCATTAACAACGGCAGCTTCTCCACAGACCCTTCAACAACAGATAATGTGTATTACGGATGGGGTAGAGCTAAGGATGGTTATACTGACGGACTTGGTACAACTCCCGAACTCTCTTATCCTGCTACTCAGGCAACATGGAACGCAACAGGCGGTTACGATGGCGGATCATACATCACGCTGAGCAGTGGTTGCGGTGGTGCTGCTTCTGAAACAGCTATTGTAGGTCATTGGAGTATTTCTCAGAACTCTGACTACTACTTTGGCTTCTATCTGAAAGACTATATGGCTAATGTGTCAAGCAATAACTACAAGTATGCACCGGTAGTATCTCTTGCGAAAGGTGTGGCTGCTTCTTGTTCAGCAAATGAGGATAACAAGTTGTTCGGAGACGGTGCGCAGTACACGACAGATAAGTTCGTCACTTCTGACGATTGGAGTCCTGTTGGTGTCATTTTCAACAATACAGATTATAATTGGTTGCAGTTCCGTTTCTCATGGACAAATGCAGGTGTCGGTCTTGACGGATTTCGTCTGCATAAATTGTATGATGCAACAAACATTGATAAGGATGATCCTAAATCTGCCATTGCTATCCTTGACTATATGGACGCATTGGATGCTATCAGTTATTATGTAGATAGTGAACTTGCAGAATACACTTCTATTGCTGACGAAGCATACGATTATGTGATATTCCATCAGGACGAACAGCTTGAAACAGTAGAGCAGTATGAAGCTGCAACAGCTGAAGCTAAGACCTATTTAATAAACTTGCAGAATACACTTGTTACTATTTCTGAAATCAATGCTCAGCTTGAAGCTATGGCTTTGCTCATGAATGATGACAATCCTTATCCGGGAATAGACGAGTTGAGTGAGGCATGTACGAGATATTCTGATTATATAGATAACGGTTTTGAACCGTTGGATGATAATTCCACTGCAATTGAATATGTCGCTGTTGCTTTGGATAATATAAAGAAGGCCATCGAAGCATACCGCTTCTCACAGGTTCCTTCTGAAGATAATCCGGCTGATTATTCGTTCTTCATTTCCAATCCTTCATTTGACGCTCAGGGACCTTGGTATGTGGGAACAACACCTGATGGTGCTCAGCAGCAGCTTTTGACTGTTGACGGAACTCCTTGCTGGCAGGCTTGGTGTAATAATCAGAACTACGGTTCTTTGGAATTGTATCAGGAGCTTTCAAGTATTCCTAACGGTTATTACACTATCTCTGCTAATATGACTACTCAGGGTGGATGTATTACAGACCAGCATGTACTTGCTATTTCTTCTTTGGCAACAGCTGATTCTCCTGTTCTTACAAATCAGAGTATAGATGTTTCTGGTGCTGCAAGTGCGGCCACAGATGTTACATGGGAAACTCTTACTACAGGAAAGGTTGCCGTGGTTGATGGCAAACTAAAGATTGGTGCTATGGGACATTGCTCTGATGAGATTGTAGCCGCTCGTAACGACTACAGAGCTGGTTCTTTCTGGGTAACAGATTTCAAACTCCACTATTACGGTCCGCTTTCTGACGCAGATGCTCTTGCCGCTTACAATGTGAAGGTTGCTGAGGCTGAGGCTGAGGCTGACACTATGCACTTTGCCGGTGACAAGGCTGCTTATCAGGCTGTAATCAGCAAGAACAGCGGTGTGACAGCTGTGGAGGGTCTTGCAGACGCTCTTGCTGCCATCGCTGAGGCTCAGACTGCGGCTGTGGCTTCTGAGAAGAAGTATGCAGAGGTCATGGCCGGTGCATACGCTGGTCTTCAGGATTCTATTCAGAACGCATACGGAGAGAAGGTAGGTCAGATTGTGAAGAAGGCTGTCGATCTTGCCACAGCTGAAATCAACGCTGCTGACGCCACTTATACAACAATGGATGCCATGACTGCCAAGCTCCGCTACTATCGTGACAGCTATGTTCCTGCATTCAAGGCTGCTGAAGCTGTGGAAGTGGCTGATGCTGCTGCCAAGGCTGCAATGGAGGGAACTCTTGCTGACGAAGTGAAGGTGCTTACAGCGGTGGATACAATCCCTGGCTCTGCTGTTCTTGACGAGCATATCGCCGCCCTCAACAAGGCTGTCAAGGTTTGTGAGGCTTCCGACATTATCGCTGCCGGTGGTACAGACTACACAGGCTTGATTTCTAACCCGACTGTAGAGGGTGAGAGCGGATGGACATTCATCAGAATTGAAGGCAACACAAATATCGGTAACGGTCAGAACTACGACGATTCAAACAGCAACTACCTTGACTCTTGGAACGGTACTGCCGGTAAGCTTCGCTATACTGCTTATCAGACGATAGAGAACATACCTAACGGTGTATATGAAATCAAGACCATGAACCGTGTTACCGGAAAAGTAGGTGCTGAAGGTGTATATACATACGCTATTGCCGACAATGACTCTGCAAATGCAGTGTTCAAGGCTATCCACATGGAGCAGATGAACATCACAGAGCTTGGCGGTCCTAATAATGCCGAAGGCGGTGACTCTATTGCATACGTCTCAGATTCTTACGGTTCAATCTTTGCTGAAGCATATAAGAATACTAACGGCGGTGCAGATGTAGAGCCGGGTACAGTTGAAGAAGGCATTCTTAGTACAAACAACGGTCATGGTCGCGGATGGTTCTATAACTCATTCCAGATTGAAGTGAAGAATCATGTGCTCACTATCGGTGTGACAACTGACTCTGTGTTCACTGATGGTCATAAGGATACGGACGGCAACGAATGTGTTCCGTTCAGCGGTACTTGGATGTCTTGCGACAATTTCACTCTTACTCAGATTTCTGCCGGTGACAACACTGGATGGAATCCTGCAACAGGCATTGAAGGTGTAGAGGATGAAGAGAACGCTGCTATCGTTGTACGCGTTGAGAACGGCACAATCGTTTCAAACGGTGTGATATACAGCATCAGCGGTGCACGTGTGGCAAACGGTTCAAAGGTTCCTGCAGGTGTATATGTGGTTCGTCTCGGAAACACTGCGAAGAAGGTTCTTGTAAAATAAGAAGCTGTATAGATTTTACATGGTCTGTGCATAGGTGTACAGGCTGATGATAATATAGGAAAAGGAAGCATGTCGGTATGGCTGACGTGCTTCCTTTTTTGATTTCTGATGAAATGTCTTGTTCTTGGAGCGCTTCTGCCTTTTACTTCCCCCTGCTTCTACGATTTTTTTGTTCACCCGTACAGATATAAAATATGTTAAACAAAATATTAAAATCCTCAGGCTAATATATAATGAAACAAAAAAATAGACTATCTTTGTCGAATAATGGTTTAACATAAACTCTATCTTTGTAAGGATAGTTAATATCCAATGGCATATCTTCTCATCTAATACCATGAATGATGCGTAGTTATGTTCCTTTGGGTTTATAGAGAATGATACAGAAAATAACAAAAATATCATTATTAAAAAGTTATGAACAAACGCTTTTGTAAACTTGGACGCAATTGGCTTAAAGCTTTATGCGTTTTCTCTGTTTGCGGTGCAACGTATTCATGTTCGGACGATTACAAGTTGGATGACAGTAATCCTTCATGGTTGGGTTCCAGCATATATGAGTATCTGCAGAGTCAAGGGAACTACACGAATTTTGTCAATCTGATTGACGATTTGGATTATGCGGAAGTGTTGAGCAAGACTGGTAGTAAGACATTGTTTGTTGCCGATGATGACGCTTTCAATGATTTTTACCAGAGCAATATCTGGGGAGTGAAGAGCTATAAAGAGCTTACGACTGCACAGAAGAAACTGCTTCTCAACTCTGCAATGGTCAACAATGCTTATCTGCTTGAAATGATGTCAAGTACGGTGGGACCGGTGAAAGGAGAGTGTCTCCGTCGTGAAACGGCTGCCGATGTGACTGACTCAGTACCTCATTTTACAGCGGAAGACCTTCCGGTATCTTACAATGAAGGTGGTCTGGAGAAAGATTATTGGGCACGCTTCCGTCAGCCGGGAAAGGGTGGTATATATATGGCAATAGACAATACTTCGCCAATGATGACACATTTCTTGCCGGCTCAGATGAGCAACAAGCATATAACGGATGAGGATTTCCGTATTATAGTGGGGCAGACACGTGAAAGCAACGATGCGTTTATTTTTGATTGCAAGGTTATAGAGCAGGATATTACTTGCCAGAATGGATATATCAACAAATTGGACAAGGTGCTTCTTACTCCGCAGAATATGGCGGAAGTGCTTCGTACAAGTGGCAAAACAAATATCTTCAGCCACATGATGGAACGATTCTCCGCTCCATTCTACAGTTCAGAATTGACAAACCGTTATCGCCTTCTTTATGGAAATGATGTCGATTCTGTATTCCAGAAACGTTATTTCTCTGCACGTTCACAGGGCGGTGCTCTTAATACAGACCAGAACACGGATCCTGTTTCTAATCCGTCCGGTAATGCAGTCACTTACGGCTTGCAGTTTGACCCGGGATGGAATGCGTATAATTCCGGCAGCGGAACAAAGGAGACTGATATGGGTGTGATATTTGTTCCGTCTGATTCGAGATTGTATGAATACTTCTTTGACGCTGACGGTGGTGGTCGTTTCCTCATTGAAGCATACGCGCCGCAGTATATGCCGTCTGTGAGCGGTCCTGCTGACTATACTAATATATATAAATGTATAGACCAGATTCCGCTGGATGTAATACAGGCTCTTATTAACAACTTGATGAAGGATTCGTTCTGTAATTCTGTACCAAGTAAATTTGAAACTATTAAGGATGATGCACAGGATCCTATGCTTGATGAAACACATCTTGACAAGATTGAAGATGTTTTGTTGGCTAACAATGGTGCTATCTTCCTTATGGATGAAGTGCTGACACCTGCAAAATATGCTGCTGTGTCTGCTCCTGCATACGTGGGAACGGATATGCATATCTTCAACTGGGCTGTCAACCAGAATAGTCTGGATGTGCAGACTAACTTCTATGCTTATCTGCTTGCTATGAGTTCACGTTTCAGCTTCTTTGTCCCTCAAGATGAAGGATTCTGGTATATTGACCCGGTTTCGTTTGCAAAAGAATCAGGAGAGCAGCGTGCGCTTTATTATGAATGGGATGCGACAAAGAGTCAGCCTAAGTGCTCTGCATACAGATACTATTATGACTATACTACCGGTGAGGGCTATATCGGAGAACCTCTTACGAATGTGGTGGTGACATCTACCGAATATATGAACCGTCTTCGCGATATGTTGGAAACACATACAATTGTGCATGAAGATAATTCTGATATAACGGGTATTGATGAAACTGCTACCGGTATAGAGTGTGACAAGCATTACTTCATTGCAAAGAATGGTGCTCCTGTCTATGTCGAGAATGCCGATAAGCGTGATAAAGGATGTATGATACAAGGTGGATGGCAGAAGGAACGTGACGAATGGCGCGTGGTAAACCGCTTTGACGACAAGACGCGTGAAACAAACGGTAACGGTAACGGTATGGCATACAAGATAGATGCTCCTATCATTCCTACAATCGAATCTGTGTTCAGCACGTTATTTAATAACCGTGAAGATTTCGGCTTGTTCTATGAACTTTGTCAGACTGATCAGGCAGTGCTTGAAGCTATCGGTATAAAAGGTTCTATGGCATTGAGACCTTACACTATTTTTGAAAATGGTAACGGACTTCCTTGTGTTGATAAGACAACAGGAAAGCAGGAGACAGCTGCAACTAATGTGAGGTTCTTTAGCAACTACCGTTATACTGTTTATGTTCCTACCAATGATGCTGTAGCAGATGCTATATCAAAGGGACTTCCTACTTGGGGAGAATTGCGTGAGATTCTTGAACTTGACAAAGACCCGGAAGAGAGAACTGAGCTTACGGCTGAGGAGGAAGAGGCAAGAACAGCAAAGTGTACTGCAATGGTGACAGCTCTTGTCAATTTTGTTAAATATCATTTCCAAGACAATTCTGTGTTTGCCGATACTCCGGCATTGAAACCTACAGATTATGAAACAGCAACTCTTAACAGTAGTACTGGTATTTACTGTAAAGTGAATGTTTCTTCTACAGGAAACGGTACTCTCACAGTGAAGGATGCTGCCGGTAATTCACGTAATATCGTGGCAAAGCATAATATTTTGACTCGTGATTATGTCCTGAATACAACCAAGACAACAATTGATGCTTCTTCATTTGCTGTGGTACATGGTATTGACGGTGTTCTGAATTATGAGCCTTTGAAGGGAGGACGTTATGATTCAGAGTGGGCAACAGTTTCAGCAGCCAAGAAATATCTTGCTAAATATCGTATCATCGAATAATAACAAAGGCTATGAACAAGATAAAGTTTATAATAACAACAATAGTGCTGTGCTTGTGTGCAAGTTCAGCAATGGCCCAACAACGAATTACAGGACGTGTATGGAGCGAAATTGACGGTCCTGTCATGCTTGCCAATGTTGTTGAAAGAGATGCTAACAACCGTATCGTTGAGGCGTGTGTAACCGATATGAACGGTAACTTCTCTATGGTCGTCAAGAATCCAAAAGATAAACTGGTAGTATCATATATCGGTTATAAGACTTGGAGTGAAGTGATTGGTAACAGAACTAAGTTTGACATCAAGATGCAGGACAACACTATGATTCAGGAGGTTGTCATCAAAGCAAAACCGAAAGTGCAGAGCAATGGTATGTCAATACCTTTGAAGGAAATCTCTGTGGCTACACAGACGATGAACATGGACGATGTAGAAGGTCTTTCATTTGCTTCTGCGGATGAAGCTTTGCAGGGTAAAATTGCCGGTCTTGACATTATTTCCAACTCTGGTAACTTGGGTGCAGGTACCAGTATGCGTATGCGTGGTGTGAGTACTATCAATGGTAGCGCAGAGCCGCTTATTGTAGTGGATGGCAATATCTTTGATTTGCCAAGTGATGCTACGGACATTAACTTTGAAGACCTTGATAACGAGGAACAGTTCTCTACTCTCCTTTCTGTCAACCCTGAAGACATCAAAGATATAAAGGTGTTGAAGGATGCGGCAGCTACTGCTATCTGGGGTTCAAGAGGTGCAAACGGTGTGATTGAAATTACAACTCGCCGTGGTGTGACTGGTAAGACAAAGGTAAATCTGTCTTATCGTTTTACCGGAGCATGGCAACCGACCGGACTTAGTATGCTTGATGGTGACGGATATACAATGATGATGAAAGAGGCTTATTTTAATCCTCTTCAGAGCTCTGCATCATCTAATATGGTTGAGTTGAATTATGACCAGAGTCGTCCGATGTATTATTATAACTTCAACAAGAATACGGACTGGGTGGATGCTGTAACCCAGTTCGGACAGACGCATAACTATTATGTTACTCTTACCGGTGGTGGTGAGAAGGCGCGTTTCCGTATTTCCGGAGGTTATGACCATCAGACCGGTACTATCATCAAACAGGAACTTGACCGTTTCTCTACTCGACTTGTATTGGACTATGATGTATCAGACCGTATTCGCTTCTCTACTAACTTTGGTCTCACATATACCGACAACCAGCGTAACTGGGATGGTAGTAAGACGACAACTATTCTTGACAGGGCATATAAGGCCATGCCTAACATGTCGATATATGAATATGATGAACGTGGTAATCTGACCGGTGATTTTTATAAGATGCTTCCTTCTGCAGAAAGCAATCAGGTAACACCGGATGGATATTCTTCTAAATATCTTTCAGACTTGAAGGATAATGGAAATCCTGTGGCAATGGCACATCGGGCTTTTAATAAGCAATCTACTTATCGTATTACTCCACAATTTAATTTGAAATATAAATTGCTGGGTAAGGATGATGAAAGTCATCAGTTGAATCTTGATGCAGAGGTTTACATGGATGTATATAATGAGTCTGTAAATACATATTATCCGTCAACTTTGACTACCAATAATTGGGCGAGTGGTGTCAACAGTACATCTAACTATGAGTATAAGAGTTTGGCATTTACTAACCGTGAGACACTCATCTTTATTCCTAAGTTCAATAATGAAGACTGGTCAATGAGTGCTATGGGACGTTTTGAGTTTACAACAGGTAGCAGTTCAAGTCAGGATTTGGCAAAAACTGGTGTTCCAAGTGGACTCTCTTCTGCTATTTCTCAGGGATATGTAACTAAAACAGGAACTGGTACTGGAGAATGGAGAAGTGCTTCTTTCATCGGTTCATTCCATGTGGCATATAAGGACGGTACGTATGCGGCAGATGTCACTGTACGTGGAGATGGTTCGACGAAATTTGGTTCAGGAAACAAGTGGGGTGCTTTCCCTGGTGTTTCTGCACGTTGGAATATCAGTCAGGAACCGTTCTTTGAACCTTTTACAAAGGTTGTCAGTATGCTTGCCGTACGTCCGGGATGGGGACGTGTAGGACGTCAGCCGAGTAACGAATATCTGATGTATAATACGTATGGTGACTATGGTATTTATGGTTCATCTGGGAAGAATATGACTGCCATTCGTCCGGAGAATCTTCGTTTGACTGAGCTTAAATGGGAAACTACTGATTCTTGGAACTTAGGATTCAACTTGAACCTGTTTGATGATCTTTTGCAGTTTGACCTTAACATATATAATAAAAAAACAAAGGATTTGTTGATGGCAGGAGTTGGTGCTCCGGGTTCAACCGGTTTTGGTGAATTGACATGGAAAAATGTGGGAGAACTGGAGAACAAGGGTTGGGAACTTTATGTAAATACCGGTAAGTTCTTGAAGAAAGGTAAGTTCTCTATGTCTGCATCATTTAATATTGCACAGAATATCAACACAATTACTGCAATGGATGCTACTGTACTTGCTACAATGAATCCTGACTATGGATATGAGAATGCGAAGTATTTGCAGCGTATTCAGGTAGGTAATGCTGTGGGTTCTATCTATGGATTCAGATATAAAGGAGTATATCGTTATGATTACGATCATAATGGATTCTCTGCTGAGTCGTATGATGCATACGGCGAAAACACTGCGGCAGCAGCTGCGGCAAGAGGAGAAAATGCTACTTGCCCTGTAGTCCGCGATGCCAATGGCAATGTGGTTTTTGATGCAAAGGGTAATCCGCTTAAGATGTATTTTAACTATGGCGGTAAGAATTATGCGTTCAGTGGAGGTGATGTTATCTATGATGATATTAACAATGACGGTCAGATTAACGAACTTGATATTGTTTACCTTGGTAATTCAAACCCTAAGTTCAATGGTGGATTCGGATTGAACTTCAACTATTCTGCGTGGACTCTGAAACTTAGCTTCAACTACCGATTTGGAAATAAGATTGTGAATATGACGCGTCTTAACAATGAGTCGATGCGTTCTAACATTAACCAAAGCCAGGCTGTCAGCTGGAGATGGAGAAAGAATGGAGATATAACAGAAATCCCACGTGCTTTGAACTCTGGTTTGATAGACTCATATAATGCGCTTGGTAGTGACAGATTTGTGGAGAAAGGTGACTATTTGCGTTTGCAGTATGCGCAGCTTTCTTACAATGTTCCTGCAAAGGTTGTGAAAAACTGGGGATTGCAAAGCCTTCGTCTTTCTGCTTCTGCAAACAACTTGTTCTGTTGGACTAAATATACAGGTGTTGACCCAGAAGTCTCTTATGGCTCATGGGGTGTATGCTATGATAACTCGAAGACACCTCGTTCAAAGTCTTTCACTCTTAGTGTAAATGTAGGATTCTAAAAAAGAGTGTAAAACTTTTGACAGATGAAAGATTGTAGAGTCTTTGGAATGTAAGAGTTTGAAATAAAATTCTAAAAAAATGATTGTATGAAAAGAAATATAATAAAAAAGATAACCCTTTGTGGATGTTTGGCTGCCGGAGTCGGATTGACGTCATGTGACGACTTTCTGACAATTACACCGTCTTCCTCTATTGTGGAAGAGGATTTTTGGGAGGACAGAAATGACCTTGAGAATGTAATTGCAGCTTGCTATGCTCGTCTTATAAAAGATGATATGCTGAAGTCTTATATCCTATGGGGTGAAGCTCGTTCTGATAATTTTGAGAAGAATAGCGGTACAAGTTGGGTAGCTTTGGATAACCTTATGAATGCCAATCTTATCCCGACAAATGACATGTTTGACTGGACACATTTCTATAATGAGATAAATTATTGTAATAAGATTCTTGCACATGGTCCGGAAATATTGGAAAGGGATGAGAGTTTTTCTAATAGCGACTGGCTTCCTATGAGAGCCGAGGCTATAACTCTTAGGGCACTGAGTCACTTTTGGCTTGTGCGAACTTTTGGTGAGGTTCCTTATGTAACTCAGGATTACAATAATGATGGACAGAATTTCCTTATAGCTCAATCTACTCAACAGCAGGTTCTTGACAGTATTATCATGGATTTGGAGGCTGTTAAAAATGATGCAATGAAGGATTATGGCAATAAAGTCTATAACAAGGGGCGTATTACTCAGAAGTCCGTTTATGCGATTCTTGCAGATGCTTACCTTTGGAGAGCCAGTAAGAATGCTTCTGCTGATTCTGTTGCAATATATGGCAACCAGTCAAGAGAGGACTATGAGAAGTGCATACAATGCTGTGATTTCATCATTGAAAAGATGAGAGAGGAGAAGATAGACTATATTAAGAAATATGTAGGTTCTATTGGTGCAGCAAATATAGAAATTACGGATGAAGATCTTCTTATTCCTAATGAGGTCTCAGCCAATTCTAATTTCATAACTTCTGTCGGAGCTTATAGAAATATTTTTGGAAGTGGCAATTCGGATGAAAGCATTTTTGAATTGCAGCTTGACGGCACAAGCAATGCGAATACAATGGTTATAGGAGATGATGAAAATAGTTATTTCTTGACAAAAAATGGTCATTTGGCAAACAAAATAGTATGTTCTGCCGCTATTTTCTCAGCTGCTTTGGAAAATGTAAACACTCTGACTCCATCGGCTGTATTTCCTAAGACCGACTACCGCTGTTGGGAAACTATGAAATATGTTTCTGAAGACCAGGATGTTTTCGGCTTGGGTAAGTATGATGCTATTTTAGTCTCACAGTCTGTAGGAACGAGTTCTACTTCAGGCTTGTCCAATAATAGGGCTACAAATCTCAGTATAGATGTTTCAGAACGTTCTTTACCAAATGATGCAAATTGGATAATGTATCGTTTGACAGATATTATGCTGATGAAAGCTGAGGCCATGAGTCAACTTTATGCTGATGAAGAACATTTGAAAGAAGCTTTTGCTATTGTTCGCAATATATTCAAGCGTTCAAATCCATACGCTTATGCAACTAATAACACGAATGCTGCTACGGATTCTCTGAACTTCAACACATTCTCCACTCAGGAAGGTATTGAGGCACTTGTTCTTGCTGAGCGTCAGAGAGAGTTTGTTGGTGAAGGAAAACGTTGGTTTGATCTTGTTCGATATGCACAGCGCAAAGGTGAAACTTCTTCTATGATTAGTAAGTTCCTTGGAAGGAAGTATGCTACAAATTCGAAAGCGATAAGCGCAAAGCTTGCAACTATCAAGTCTTTGTTTTCACCTATTTATAATAATGAAATAAAGAAAAATTCATTGCTCCATCAAAATAGTATATGGGCAATAAATGAAACTACTTCAAAAACTGATGAGTTATGATAGTTATTGATAAAATGAAAAATTATTGTGGCATTGGGCTGCTGCTTGTATCCTGTGCCGCTATAACGTTGAATAGTTGCAAAGAAAATATAGACGACTCAAATCTTTACACTTTCACGGGAGAGATGATGATTGATCATCTCAGGGATAACCCTGACTTTAGCAGCTATTATGAGATACTGGGTATGGTACATCCAAGTAAACGTTCCAGTTCTACTATGCATGAGTTGCTTGCTGCTCGTGGAAACTATACTTGTTTTGCACCTACAAACGAAGCTATAGATTTATATATAGATTCACTGCTTACTATAGGAGAAGTTTCTTCTAAAGAGGTTAGTGAACTACCTGATTCGGTAGCTGAATACATTGTGTTCAATAGTATCATTGATCATGGAAACAATGACGCTATTGCCAGTACGGAATTTGATAAGGCGGAGAATTATGCGAACATGAATGATAGGTACATTACATTTACCTACACAAATGCAGAGGATGGTTCTACTGTCATTTATGCGAACACCAACTCCAAGATTACAGAAATGGATATTGAAGTGGAGAACGGATATATTCATGTCATAGACAAGGTGCTTTCTCCTTCGAAGGCTACTGTAGCTGATTTGATTGAGACTACACCGAATCTTTCTTTCTTTGGAGGGTTGCTTGAGTTGACCGGATGGGATGACAAATTGCTTGTTTGGCGTGATGATGCTTATGAGGATTTTGAGGATGCCGGAGAAGTAATCTCTACTAAAACTGGTAACTCTCAGTATCCGGAGCATAGATATTTAGGTTTTACTGTATTTGTTGAACCGGATTCGGTTTATAAGGCTAATGGCATAAATAGTGTAGCTGAGCTAATGACATATCTTCAGAATAATGCTTATTATAATGAGGGAACAAGTTATGGCGAGGACTATACAAATCCGGAAAATGCTCTGAATCAGTTTGTGGCATATCATATTCTTCCAGAATTGCTTACTTGGAATAATATGGTTATCTGGTCTAACGAGAAAGGATTCTCTTCAGGTTCTCCTAATGACGGTACTTCATTTAATGTGAATGTGTGGGAATATTATGAAACACTTGACCCTCACCGTCGTTCAATGAAGATTACGGGTATAAGAAATGGCAAACGAATAAATCGTCAGTCAGAATACAACCTTGTTACTTACAGAGAAAGAAATGTGAATATTGAAGGTGTGAAGATTAATGAGACAAATGGAGAAAATGAAAATTATGCGAGAAATGGTTATTATTTCCCGATAGATGAGATTCTTCTTTGGACAAGCGATGTACCTAACAAAGTTCTCAATGAACGTATGCGTTATGATATCTGTTCTCTTCTGCCTGAATTGATGACAAACGGTCTGCGTATGAACAAAACTAACGGTACTGACTGGGTATTTAGACATGATTACTTTGACAATGTACTTAATATGACAGATGAGACTGTCTTTAATTATTTGCCAAATCAAGGAAATTTAGGAAGTGCAACATCTTGGTTGGACTACCAGACTGACGAATGGAATATTCAAGGTGTATATGATTTCACAATGAAGCTTCCTCCTGTGCCATATACAGGTACATACGAAATTCGTTATGGAATCAATGCTAATGGCAACCGTGGTATGGCGCAGATTTATATAGGAGAGAATCCTAATAACCTTGCTGCTTATGGTATTCCGCTTGATTTGCGTTTGGAAGGCTCTTCTACTATGGTGAACTGGCAGTCTGATAACTCATTGGGTAATGAGGATGCAATCACGGAGAAAGACAAAGCCATGCGTAACAATGGTTACATGAAGGGACCTTCATATTTCTTCCCTGCTTCGGGATCGTCTGGACGTGATTGTGAAAACTGTCTCCGAAGAATTGTTTATACGGGACGATTGGAGGCTGGAAAGACTTATTATATACGATTTAAGTCTGTTCTTGATTCAAGCAATACAGAATTCTTCTTTGATTATCTTGAGCTTGTTCCAAGGACAATATACAACGGAGATGTCTCGGAAGATAAATTCTAAAATACAGTTTTAAGGTTCTTGAGCTTCTGGAACCGTTTGGAATCTAAAAGGCTCAAGAACTTTTGACTAAAAAACTAAAAATAAAAATTCTATGAACAAGAAATATATTAAATGGTTTGGCGGAACTCTTATGGGAACTGCTTTGATGGCAGGACTGGGGTCTTGTTCCGATGATCATTTTAACATCAATCCGGATGTTGCCGGTAGAAGTTCTTTGTGGAAGAATATTGAGTCAAACGAAGAGTTGTCGGAATTTGCAGATATTTTGAGGAGAGTTCATTACTCAAAGTCTGAAGGTTCTGTTACTTCTCAGACTTATGCTGAACTTCTGGACAATGATCAGACGTTTACGATTTGGGCACCAAAGAACGGAACTTTTGGCTATCAGCATTATGATAACCTTTTGAAGGATGGGACAGTGGAGAGTGCATATACTGTGGAGAAAGAATTGATACGCAATAGTCTTGCTCGTTACAGCTATGTCTTGTCTGGAGCTGATAGTACGGATATTGAATTGTTTAATAGTAAAACGGCAATGTTTAACTGCGCTAAGGGTACTATAAAGAATTGCAATATTGTACAGTCTAATATTGGTGCAAACAATGGAGTTCTTCATATTGTGGATCAGGCTATATCTTATCAGCCTAACTTGTATGAATATATAGCTGCTACACCGGAGCTGGATTCTCTCAATGCTTTTATAAAGAAGTATGAGATTATAGACTTCAATGAAGATGCAAGTACGCAGGGACCTACTGTAGATGGAGAGATTACATGGGTGGATTCTGTTACATTCGTAAACAATGAATTTCTTAACACGATAAGAGCCC
The DNA here is from genome assembly GCA_021204165.1 of Prevotellaceae bacterium. GTDB lineage: Bacteria > Bacteroidota > Bacteroidia > Bacteroidales > Bacteroidaceae > RGIG8745. Next base: position 15,767 of record JAJPZU010000085.1, on the reverse strand, counting down.
ATATCAATAGAGAGGACAGTTGCTATGCCATGATTATGCCTACTAATGAGGCGTGGAAACAAGCAATAGAAAAGTCAAAGAGCTATTATAAGTTTAAAGATTCATATACACAGACTGTTGTGACTGAGAATCCGGACGGTACAGAAGCTACAACTTCAAAAACGACAAGTTTTACTCCTGAAGAACTTGACTCCGTCACAGAATGGTACATGAAGAGTGCTATTGCGCAGAACCTTGTGTTTAATGCCAATTATCAATATGGGTACTCCTATAAAGATTTTGCGGTGCCGGGTGCATGTGATTCTTTGTCAAGTACTATTCAGAATAATTCGCTTACTAACACTGCTTTTTATGCTCCTGAGTGTACTAATCTATTTGATGGTGCAGAGCCGATAACGCTCAGTAATGGTTATGCATATGTGGTGAATAACTTTAATTTTAAGCCGAGCTTATCTTGGGCTTTTGATAAAGAAATTTCTGCATGGCAAACTTCTAATATTGAAACTTACTCAAAATGTTCGCTTGTTCCTTATATATGGGAATATCATATAGTCGGGACGGGTGAGAATGGAGAGGCTATTGATACGACTGCTTCATATAACATTGTGAAAACAGTTCAACAGTCTTCTTCTTCATTGCCGGAAGTTACATTTAAGATTCCTAATACATTGTCTTGTAAGTATGATATATATGTACTTATGGCATATAATACAGAAGCTGACAAACCTACAAAGTTCCGTGCACAGCTGTCTTATCACACGGAAGGTAAGCCAACTGTCACTACCACTACATTGAGTGTTCCGGAGGGTGGACATGGTAGCGGTACAAGCTTTGAGAATGTAGCTCCGCATTTTGACGAAAATGGTAATTTGCAAATAATGGATAGCGTATTGCTTGCCAAAGATTTTGAGTTTCCTGTTGCTTACATGGGACTTGATGATGCATACGTAACACTTAAGATTGTTTGCTATGTAAGTTCAAGAGAAACCAGTAAGTACACTCGCGAGATGTGGATTGATAAAATCATTTTCAAGGCAAAAGACGAGTGATTTTTTTGCTAACACAAAAAAAGAAGACAATGAAAAATATTATGAACAATAAATTCCAACAGGGCTTTTTGAAAGCCGGCATTGGACTCATGATGTTGTCAGGGGCTGTAACACTGATGGCACAAGAAGAAGCCGATGCTGCAACTGTAGATTCAATACGTCGCAAACCTGTAAAGACTGCTCCTAAATATGAAATGAAAGAGGTGAGTGGATACGTGTATGATGCGGCTACTAAGAAACCTTTGGATGGTGCACGAGTTCAGGCATATAATGATAACCGTTATTCTATTATGACAGATGAAAACGGACATTATACAATTAGTGTTCCTGTTTTTGTTACATCTTTATATGTGACAGTACCGGAATATAATGATATACAGGTTGCTATTGATGGTAATAAAGCACCTTCTGTTGCATTGTATAGTAACAAGTTTAATTCTTTCTATTCTTCCAACACTGTATTGACAGCTCAAAAGACAGCGATTGTTGATAATTCAAGTTCTATAACGGTTGATACGGAAATAGAGAATAAATTGGGTGGTGACATCCGTACTATCAATCGTAGCGGGTTGCATGGACAAGGTGCTGCGATGTTTATCCGTGGTTTGAACTCACTCAATACTAATGCACAGCCACTTTTTGTCGTTGATGGAATGATTATAGACATGCAGCTTGATCGATTCTCAATTCATGATGGCTTTTTCAATAATGTATTGAGTGGTATAGATGTTGAAGATATTGAAAGTGTACAGGTCTTGAAGAACGGTACTTCTCTTTATGGCGCGCGAGGTGGTAACGGTGTAATCGTTATTAACACAAAGCGTGGACGCAGTATGGCTACCAAGATTAATGTCTCTGTGTTTGGTGGTATTGAGACAATACCGACAACGACAAAGATGATGAATGCCAACCAGTACAAGAGATATGTCAGCGATCTTATCGGAACGACAGAATATGGAAAAGAGAACGGTACAGCTGCTGCTTCAATCCCGTTCTTGAATGATAATCCTGATTATTACTGGTATCCAATGTATCACAATGATACAGACTGGTCTGATGGATTGTACCAGAATGCGTTCTCACAGAACTATAAGGTAAATGTTCAGGGTGGTGATGATGTGGCTATGTACAGCCTTTCACTTGGTTATGCTCAATCTCAATCCACAGCAAAAGAAAATACTTTTGATCGTTTGAATATCCGTTTCAATACAGATATTAAATTGGTGAAGAACATTAGTTCTCAGTTGGATTTGGCATATAGTCGTTCAACTTATGATCTTCGCAGTAACGGTTGGGCTGAGAATTATGATGAAGGACCGATTTCTTCTCCAAATGTGTTGGGGCTTATTCAGGCGCCATTCCTCAGCAAGTATAGCTATTATACTGGAGAGGACGGAAAACTTCATCGTTCTGACGTTTATGCAGGAAAGCGCGTAGATGATGATAACTATCCTTTTGGATTTGCTTCCAAATATGGTACGAATTCTGCATTGGCTAACCCTTATTGGATTCTTGAGAACGGAGAGGGTAATAATAAGAACAATCAGGAGGTGACTCAGTTTAATCTCAACATTATGCCTAAATGGGAGATAAACAAGCACCTTAATATTACGAACCGTTTTGCTTATCAGCTTAATCGCACAAGTGAGAAGTACTATATGCCGGTTGCAGGTTCTCCTGTATATAATCTTGTGGGACTTGGAGACATTACCAATGTAAAGCGTAGTCTCTTTGGAAAGGAAACATCTATTTATGAAGATTTCCGTATTAACTGGCAGAATAATTACGGTGCGCATAATGTAGCTGCATTTGGTGGTTTCCGTATGACTTCCAACTCTTATACCGATAACTTTATAGTTGGTTATAACGGAGGTAATGATAAAATGCCGAATAATGCAAATTCGGATTCATTCAGGAATGTTGATGGAACTAATGATGCTTGGAAGAATCTTGCATATTATGTAAATGCCAATTATAGCTATAAGAATACTTATTTCCTTGAGGCGACTCTTTCTGCGGAGGCTTCATCACGTTTTGGTAAAGAAACTTCTGAAGGTATTAAGCTGTTTGGAGTAAAGTGGGGTATATTCCCTTCTGTTCAAGCTGCGTGGGTTATTACTAATGAACCGTGGATGAGAAAAGCTGCAGGTGTAGATTACTTGAAGCTTACTTTAGGCTATGATGAGAGTGGTAATGATAATATTGACTATTCAGCAAGCCGTACTTATTTCCAGTCTCGAAATTTCTTGAAGACTGCTGTTGGTTTGCAGCTTGTAAATATTGAAAACCCTGAGATACAGTGGGAGACTACTCGTCGCTTCAATGCAGGTCTTTCCGGTTCATTCTTTAACAACAGAATTCAGGCAGGAGTTGATTTCTATGTGAGCAACACTGATAACCTTCTTACTTTGACCTCCTTGAACTATATGGCCGGTCTTAAATCATATTGGTGCAATGGTGGTTCTCTCCGTAATATAGGTGCGGATATCAATGTTAATGCCGTTCTTGTTAATACAAAGAATTTCAAGTGGCAGCTTGGTGCTACTGTCGGTCACTACAAGAATGAGATTAAATCTCTTCCTGACGGAGATTATGTAACTAACATATATGGTGCAGAGGTTCTTACAAGTGTAGGACAGGCGGCAGGAGTATTCTATGGCTATAAGACTGCTGGTGTATTCTCTACGGATGCAGAAGCAAAAGCTGCTGGAAAAGACGGCTATCTGAAATATCCTACAGGAGTAACAAGTGAACCTTATAAATATTTCAAGGCTGGTGATGTTCACTTTGAAGACCTTTCTGGTGATGGCATCATTGATAAAGATGATAAGACTGTTATTGGTGATCCTAATCCGGATATCTATGGAAATATTTATACAAACTTCAGTTACAAGCGTTGGTCTCTTGATGTGAACTTCAAGTATTCACTTGGAAATGACATTTACAACTATCAGCGTTCTCAGCTTGAGAGTGTGAATGGATTCTATAATCAGACTATAGCGGCGGTTAATCGCTGGACAAATGAAGGGCAGATAACAGATGTACCTCGTGTTTGCTCTACAACCAGTGACGAATGGGTGAACAATGAACGTTTCTCAGATCGTTGGATTGAAGATGGTTCTTATCTCAAATTGAAGAATGTACGTCTTTCCTATAATTTGCCTTTGAATCTTAGTTGGATCCAAGGTTTGACAATTTGGGGCGAAGCAAACAATGTATTTGTCATCAGTAAATATACTGGTTCTGACCCTGAGTTTTCTTGTGGAAATAGCGTATTATATCAAGGTATAGATGCAGGTCTTCTTCCGCAGAGTCGCAGTTTCAATGTTGGAGTTAAGATAAACCTGTAAAGAAGAAACATGTACTATTAGCTTCACAAGCGTCCGCGTTGTATAGTCGTATATATTACAGTCGTACATAACTTCATGTAACAAAAACAACTTGGATTTGTGAATTTTTAATATACTAAATAAAGAAACAAAATGAAAAAGAAATCTATTATAGGAATGCTTTCACTGTCGCTGCTGGTGGGTGTGTCTTCTACTTCATGTGAAGATATGTTATCAGTCGATACCGGTGACAAAACTTATGTGAATGCAAATGATACCCTTTATTCTTATTGGGGTATAATGAAATCTGTGCAAGACATTGCAGAGCGTTATGTGATTCTTGGAGAGGTTAGAGGTGATCTTGTTGTTCCTACTTCATATACGACAGATACTCTTTTTTCTATAGCCAATTTTGAGGATCCGAAGGACGGTTCATGTAGCATGTTGAACATAAGAGACTATTACAATGTCATTAACAATTGTAATCTTTATATTCATAATGCTGATACAAGTCAGATAAAGAGCAATATTAAGTACATGTTGCCTGAATACGCACAGGTTCAGGCAATACGTGCTTGGACTTATCTTCAGCTTGTACAGAACTATGGGGAAGTTCCTTTTATCTCAGACCCGATTTCGTCTCTTGATGTTATAAAGAACTTTGACTATAATGCAAATCTGGTGAATAAAGATAATCTTGTCGATAGATTGTTGGATCTTGGATTGACAAAGTATATTGATACTGATTATCCGAATTATGGTGATTATAATAATGGTGCAACAGGTATTGCTGCAAGCCTGTCATTTATTCCTGTACGTCTTGTTCTTGGCGATCTTTATCTTCTCCGTGGAAAAGATGTCAATGACTATAAGACTGCTGCACAGTATTATTATGACTATTTGAAGACCACTTCTTCCTATGTCCCGAGAGATTATGTCGGAGCCAATAAGTCAAGGCTTTCATCTACAGGGTTCACTGCTTCTTATGGAAGTATGTCCGGTGCCAGGTGGGGTAGCTATTCAGGAGTTTATATGAAAACTCTTTTGGGAGAAGTTATCACTTCGATACCAAGTTCTGCAAATAAGCAGTTCGGTACCATGTTGACTCGTGTTTCTGATATTTTCGGTTATATGACCACATCAAGTCAGAGTACGGATGTGGGAACTGATGATAATGGCGAAGAGGAAGTTTCCACTTCCGGCGCAATCAGCGTTATTCCTACCTACAATAAGATTCAGTTCACTCCTTCTGATGCTTATAAGGGACTTAGTGATGAACAGACTTATGTCCATTATACTCATATTGGTACACCGAAGCGAGAGGATTATACTTGTGGAGATGCCAGAATTATGGCTTCCATGGCAGATGTTACTTATGAAGGTGTTGCATATACTTTATGCTCAAAAGCTGCGAGTGGTAATACATTCTATTATACGATTCCTACCTATCGTAAATGCTATGTTTGGTTGAAACTTGCAGAAGCTATCAACAGAGCCGGTTTCCCGCAGCATGCTTTTGCTATTCTGAAAGATGGCTTGAATAAAGCTAATACTCCGTCTATTGTTTCTGTCATGCATGTAGAGAATGTTCTGGATGAAAATGGAGACCAGAAGTATGACGAGGCGGGTAACGCGCTTAAAGACACCACTTATACACGTGAGATGAAATACAATGCTCAAGGTGCTCTTTATTATGTAGATAGTCTTGAGTATAAATCTTTCTTCCTTGACTTTGCGGATGACGTATGGTCTATGAACTATGGTATTCATGCTCGTGGTTGTGGCTATGGTTCTTGGGCATACGAAGAGTCTCCGATTACAAACATCACAGGTTTGAACGATAGTACAGCTTATGCTTACGATGTGCTTCTTGCTGCACAGAATGTAGATGCTAAGACTGCAAGTAAGGATGAGGTTATCAACGCAGTAGAGAATATCATAATTGATGAACTTGCTCTCGAAACTTCATTTGAAGGAAATCGTTTCACCGATCTTGTTCGTGTTGCAAATCATAAAAATGCTGCCGGGCAGAAGGGTACGGAATGGTTGGCGAATAAAGTGGCAAGCCGTGGTGTACGTACTGATAAAGAGGATCACACTGTTATTATCGGTACTCGTGACGAAGCAATCTATTCAAAACTTCTTGATACAAAGAACTGGTATCTTACAAAACCTGAATGGAAGGTGAAGTAACAAATAGTTGCGATATTTAAGTTGGTTATTTGAGGTTTTAAGGTTTTAAGTTATGATGTATGACATTGTAATCTTTTAATCTTAAAACCTCAACTTTTTGCAAAACTCTATGTAACCGCTATATTATCGATACTATTTAGATAAAAGCGTTGTTAAATATCGATAAACTTGTTGGTGTTTATCTTATATAGACATAATAAGCTAACTGATATTTTCATTTTAGTACGTGTATTTGGATTCTGTGTTATAATGATTTAACATGTAATCACTTGCACAAAAGTTCTGTTCGTATTATTTTTGCTGAATAGTTATAATTAATTATTTTTTTATTTACATGAGATTAAAGAAATCTACTATTACTTGTGCATTATTGCTGTCCGGTATATTTCAGGTGAATGCACAGACAGATGTGACGAAGCACTTTCTGTCCAATTACAATTTTGACACTAACTTTAATTACTCTTCATCCAGTTCTGCCAATGTGGCTCAGGAAATTCTTGAGATTCCGGGATGGACACCTAATTTTACTATTGATTACACTATTTCCGGAGTGTATGAATTTGGTTTTAAAGGAGTGTTTAACGGAGGAAGCGTTCCGGCTTCGGGCTATGATGGAGAAGCCGGAGGCGGTCTTGCCCTATCTACCGGATGGGGACAGACTTTCGGGTACTATCAGACGGTGACTCTTCCGGCTGGTACTTATACCATAAAAGTGCCTACTTATAATGGCTATACAGCTACGGCCGGTACCAGTGACCTGTCATGGATTCCGGATGCCGGTACGAAGGTGAAGTCAACAGTCAGTAGCTATCCTTCTAACCAGTGGACACTCGATGAAATAACTTTTACACTGACCAAGACTACCACTGGTAAGATTCAGATTGGTTATGTGGCTGGTGACAATGGTTCTACAAACTCTGCAAATCTTGTGATAGATTATGTGCAGCTTCTTGCTGAGAACATGGCTGTAGATAAATCTTCTCTCGAAGCTTCATTGGCTTCTGCCAATAAGTTCTATGGCGATGGTACAGGCAATGGAGCGTCAGACTTGAAGGCTGCTATTGACGAAGCGCAGAATGTTTATGACAATGCCGATGCTGATATGATAGCAGTGATTGACGCAAACAAAAAACTGGATACAGCTATTGAGGTTTACCGTCAGTTGAATGTTAGCGAGGAGAATCCTCTTGACTATACATCTTATATATTGAATCCTAATTTTGATAAAAATGGAACAGACAATTGGAAGAGCTTGAATCTAAACGTTCAGGACAACAATTCATTCGAAAAAAAGTCCGGTGCGGCTTATTTGGAGAAATGGGTTGCTGCCGGCAATAAGGCAGGTGATGCAAGCGTGAGTCAGTTGCTCACCAATCTTCCTAACGGACATTATAAGTTGACTGTGGCTGCTCAGAACTATAACCAGTCTTCTACTTCGCAGAAGTGTACGGGAGCCTATATCTATGCAGGCGACAAGCAAGAACCTGTATATACCCCTAATGACTATACTGTGTCATTCACCAATATTTCCGGTGAAGTAGAGATAGGCTTCAAGGCAGAAAATGCTTCCGGAAACTGGCTCGCAGTGGATAATTTCCGACTTTATTTTCTTGGCGATGTTTCTTCTGCCGATATGGTGGCTGAACTTCAGACCATCATCTCTTCTGCCGAGTCGCTTTTGGGCAATATGATGCATACTTCAGCGTTGACTCAACTTCAGACAGCCATTGATGCTGCAAAACTGATTAATGAAGAAAGCGACAATGCTTCTGTGCAGACAGCGGTAAAGAATCTTGAAGTTGCAGTTGAGTCAGCCACTGTTTCAATATCCGAATACAAACAGTTGACAGATGCTGTTCTTGTGGCAGAGGAGGCATATAACGCAGATCTTGAAGGTGCTGCTGATTTCAGAGCTGCAATCGATGCTGCAATAGCTTTGTCGAAGAACGGTGAAGCCACTTCTGCTGAATTGGCGGAGGAAGTGGTCGCTCTTGAAAAAGCAGAACTCCTATTCAATATTTCAAATCCTACAGGAGAGACTCCTGTCGTAGTGACCAATCCGTATATCGCTCGTGGATGTAAGATTGCTTTCGGACGTGCCACATTTAAAGCCAACGGTTCTACCATCAAGGAGCGTGGTTTCTGTTACAGTTCTGAAAACCGTGAACCGACAGTTCTTGACGAGCGCAGCACTTCTTATTATTCTCATGCCGGTAACATTTACTACATGAAGGATATTAAGCCTGCTACAGTGTATTACATGCGTGCATACGCCATTTCAACCGGCAACCAAGTGGGCTATGGCGATGTGGTGAAGGTTGTCACTCTGCCTGAAGCAAATTGTACATGGTCTTGGGATGACGGTGGATCTGCTGCGGAAAACGAGCGTTGCCGTGCAGCTATTGCTGAGGCTATGGAGGACTATAACTATTGTTCCGGTTTCCGTGGTTTCCATCTTTCCGGTCATTATGGTTCAGATACTCCTACCGCCGATTGTTCATACGGAGGTTGGATGCGCATAGGCCCTAATCCTTCTTATCAGCGTACCGGAACCGTTCAGCACGAAACAAACCACGGTGTGGGTGTCGGTACGACTCCGTGTTGGTCTAATTGTGCCGAACTTCGTGAGAATACAACTTGGGGCTATTGGCTTGGTCGCCGTGCCAATGAACTTGTGAACTTCTTGGAGAATACTGCAAACAATGAAGTTCGTGTAACCGGTGACGGCACACACATGTGGGCCACTCATGCCAATGGCGGAACTTCACAGTTGCTCAACTATGGTATCAACGGTGCCCATGAAGATAGTGGCAGCAAACTTCTTTACTTTGCCAATGCTCTGTTGACGGAATATCTTTGCGAGGACGGTCTTTGCCCTACTTCTTCATATTCTAACGGTATGCCATGCTATACATATAATTTTGAAGAGGGCAAGAAGTATTACATCGTAAGCGAGAGTGCAGACAGAGGACTTTACGATGCAGGTTTCCTCTATCAGCGTAATGCTTCTGCTATGGGATGGAAACCGTTTGAATCTGTCAATGACTCTGCTGCATGGTATATAGAATATACACCTTCAACAGGATACTATCGTTTCAAGAATGTGATGTCAGGCAAATACATGACCCATTCTTCTTCAGGAACATCTGTTACTCTTGCCACAAAGGCGAATCCTTCTGCTACTGAGAACTTCCAGCTGCTTCCGGGCAGAGTTGATTTGGAATTTGGTGCTTCCGGCGATAAGTTCAAGACATACGGCTATTGGTTCACATGGAACAATGGTGGCAACAAGTCTTTGCAGGCAGGTACATTTGGTACTCGTACTGGCTACGGTTCAAACTCTATTGCAAACTTCAACTTCACTAACTCGGCTACAAACCAGCGTTGGATAATTATCAGCGAAGACGAACTTGACGCATACTATCAGGCTGCTTCCGTAGAGGTTGGTATCGAAGGCATTGTCATGGATGACTTGACAGATGAAGGAGAGAAAACAGTTATTGGCATTTATTCTGTAGATGGTGTTCTGCTGCCACAAGCACAGAAGGGTGTCAACATAATCAAGTACTCGGATGGAACTTCCCGCAAATTCATTATGAAATAAGTTCGTTTCAGAACTGACATGAGACAGTAATGCATTAGGACTCATGTATTAGTCCAATCGCATTCTGATTATAATTAATTCAACATCGGCTGCAATCTTTTCGGGTTGCAGCTGATGTTGTTTTTCTATACTTTTTGAATGATGAAGTCAGGAAAAAGACCCTCTGAATTACCGAAAGACGGTCTGTAATAAATTTTCGTAATAAATTTAAAACAGCTTCTTATACTTTTCAGATAAATGCCTTAATTTTGCATTCGATTTATGAGATATTTCTGAAACTTCAGGATTTGAAAACAGACTAAGATAATGAAGATAACGGTTTTAGGGAGCGGCACTTCCACCGGAGTTCCGCAAATAGGATGTAATTGTGAGGTTTGCACTTCAACGGATATACATGACAAGCGTTTGCGTTGTTCTGCGCTGATAGAGACCAAAGGAAAGAGGATTCTTATTGATTGCGGTCCTGATTTCCGTCAGCAGATGCTTTCCGTTCCTTTTGACAAACTCGATGCCATTCTGATTACTCATGAACATTATGACCATGTGGGAGGACTCGACGACTTGCGCCCTTTCTGCACTTTTGGCGAAGTTGATGTGTATGCAGAGGATTTTTGTGCCTGTCATCTTGAAGAACGAATACCTTATTGCTTCACTCCCAAGGAAAAGCGTTATCCCGGAGTTCCTGCCATTAATCTTGTGCGCATGTCTCCGCATATCCCTGTTCCCATCGGTGATGTGGAGGTGATGCCTCTCAGAGTGATGCACGGCAAACTTCCTATTCTCGGTTTCAGAATTGGCAGTCTGGCTTATATCACAGACATGAAAACAATCCCTGACACGGAACTTCCGCTGCTTGCCGGTGTCAAGGTGCTGTTGGTGAATGCGTTGCGCCATGAACCGCATCCGAGCCATCAGACTGTTGAAGATGCCATTGCCTTTTCAAAACGCATTGGAGCTGAGAATACCTTCTTTATCCACATGTCCCATAATGTCGGTCTGCATGAGACAGAAGATCGCTTGTTGCCCGAAGGCTTCCGTTTTGCATACGACGGAATGGTGATTGAATGTTCTGAATAAAGCGTGTGGAGTGGGGCAGACCGCCCTTTATTCCGTTTCCTTTCCTTCCTTTTTCCTCTCCTTCCATAGCTGATAGGAGTTCACGGCATTGTGCCATACGCTATAAAAACCTCCTGCCATAGCTGTGACCGGATTCATGAATGTATATCCCATCCAGATGGCAAAAACCGTATTTTTCTGTCCGAGGCTTTGGGCACATGCTATCACACACCCGTATTTTCTTCCGATAAGTCTGCCTATAATGAATTGCAGGAGGCAGCATATCAGCGAGGCGGCGGCTATGCCTATCAGGTTGAACATGCTTTCGTCACTCTTCGCTATGGCCTTGGTGGTCACGGCTATCGCCAGTGCCAGTGATACCGCCCATAAGTAGAATGCCAGATTTGTCTTCGACTTGATGAAACTGTGAAACCTCGGAAACAGAAATCTTACTCCCCATGCGAAGACAAGAGGCAGGATGAGAAGAGGAAATATCTTTCCCGTGATAATCAGAAATGAAGTGGTGAAGCTGATGTCCGGATTGTTTGACTCATGGAGAAAAGGAACGATGACGGATACCAGCAGTGCCGTCACGATGTTGATGATACAAGTATAGCTCACCACAATGCTTGAGTCGCCTTTTAGTTTCATGGTCACAACGGAGGCCGCTGTGGCTGTGGGACATATCAGACATATCATGGCACTCTCAACGATGACTCTTCCTTGCATTCCCGGACACAGTATGACCCATAACCCCAACAGCACAAAAGGTATTACCTGTATTCCGAGCAGTTTCAGCATCCATGTGTGTGGACGCAGTTCCCGCGGACTTACTTTGCAGAACGACACAAACAGCATGGCAAAAAGCAGTGCCGGTTGCACGATACTTATACATTGGTTGACAATGGCATGAGTGTTGTCAAGAGCGTGTATGTTTACATATACGAAGTACGATAAGGCTCCAGCCAGCATGGAGATAGGCAGAGTCCAGTTCTTGATGAATTTAATTATTGACATGGTTACATAAATAATATCAGAAATATTCTGTTCAAATCTTGTAAATTCTGAATAACCTATCTATATATGTATCTTTTGGAGATACAAAGTTACGCATTTTCATGTGAAACTTTGTACTTATTAGAAGAATTTGTTCAGCAGAGGAATACACTTTGCACTGTCTTATCGGCATGATTTGCTCCTCTGGAAGAGAAAAAAACGATTATTTCTTGCCGGTATCGGCAAGAAAACAATTACTTTTGCAGAAGATACCAATTGATTATGCTGATAGATATGGATTTCGTTTCAGTAAAAGAATATGCACAAACCCATGGTATAGCAGAACGTGCCGTGCGTAATTATTGTGTTCAAGGTAAAATATCCGGAGCGCAACTTGTTGGGAAAACATGGAGTATTCCTGCTGATGCGGTTTTACCGGTCAGGATTAATGCCAAATTAAGAATCTCGCCACTTTTGAAAACTTTGCGGGAGCAAAAAGAGATTAGAATGAAAGGTGGAATATATCATCGCACACAAGTGGAGTTCACATACAATTCAAACCATATTGAAGGTAGTCGTTTGACGAAGGAACAAACCAGATATGTTTTTGAAACCAATACAATAGGTATAACGGATAAAGCTGTCAAGGTGGATGACATTATAGAGACTGTCAATCATTTTCGTTGTATAGATTTTATTATCGACTGTGCAATGGAGCCGCTTACCGAGAGTCTGATAAAACAGCTTCATGGCATTCTTAAGTCAGGAACTACCGACGCTTCAAAATCTTGGTTTGCGGTAGGTGAATATAAACGGTTGCCCAATGAAGTTGGAGGAATGGAAACGGTTCCTCCTGAGCAGGTGGGGGCTTCTATTCGTGGTTTATTGAAAGAATATAGAGGCAAGACTTCCGTTTCCTTTGAAGACATATTGGATTTTCATCATCAGTTTGAATCCATTCATCCGTTTCAAGATGGCAATGGGCGTATTGGACGTCTTGTTATGTTCAAGGAATGCCTCCATCATGGCATTGTGCCGTTCATTATTACTGATGAACTGAAAATGTTTTATTATAGAGGCTTGCACGAATGGAAGAGAGTCCCGAACTATCTTACAGATACCTGTCTGACAGCTCAAGACCATTATAAATCTTTACTTGATTATTTCTGTATTAAGTATTAATTAAATCTTGCTTTCAAGTATATCCTGCAATTTCAGCATTTCGTCCCTGTATTGTGCGGCAAGCATGAAGTCCAGTTCTTTCGCCGCTTTCTGCATCAGTGAACGAGTATGTTCGATTGATTTCTTCAGCTGTTCCTTGTCCATAGCATAAATTACAGGATCTTCGGCTGCTTTACTCTGCTCCTCTCCCGTGAAGGCTTTGCTCATGTAGTCCGCTTTTTTGCCTTGTAGCAAGTCGGTCTGCGATTTCCTGATTTGTGTAGGAGTGATGTGATGCTCCTCGTTATATTGCATTTGCTTGCTTCTCCGCCTGTTGGTCTCGTCTATGGTCTTGCGCATACTTTCCGTAATCTTGTCCGCATACATGATGGCCGTTCCGTTGATGTTACGCGCTGCGCGCCCGATGGTCTGTGTCAGTGCGCGGTGGCTTCTCAGAAATCCCTCTTTGTCCGCATCGAGGATAGCCACCAGCGACACCTCCGGCAAGTCGAGTCCTTCTCGCAAAAGGTTGACACCGACAACGACATCAAATTCTCCCGCCCTTAGCTTGTTCAGTATGTCAACCCTGTCGAATGTATCTACATCACTGTGTATGTAGCTGCACTGCACACCGTTGTTCAGCAGATATTCGGTCAGTTCCTCTGCCATTCGTTTGGTGAGCGTGGTCACAAGAGTCCTCTCGTTCTTTTCAATCCGCTTCTGAATCTCCTCCATGAGGTCGTCCACCTGATTTTCCGTCGGCCTCACTTCTATGACCGGGTCAAGCAGTCCGGTAGGACGTATCAGTTGCTCCACGATGATGCCCTCAGAACGTTGCAGCTCATAGCCGGCAGGTGTGGCACTGACATAGATGGTCTGCTTGGTCATGCTTTCAAATTCATCGAAGGTGAGCGGACGGTTGTCAAGAGCCGCCGGCAGTCGGTAGCCGTATTCCACAAGTGTGGTCTTCCGTTTGCGGTCTCCCCCGTACATCGCCCTTATTTGCGGAATTGATTCGTGGCTCTCGTCAATGACCAGCAGAAAATCCTCCGGGAAGAAATCGAGCAGACAGTACGGACGTTCTCCCGGTTCTCTGCCGTCGAAATAGCGCGAATAGTTCTCTATACCGGAGCAGTGTCCGAGTTCGCGTATCATTTCAAGGTCGTTGGTGACCCTTGTCTCCAGCAGGTTGGCTTTTGTCCTGTCCCCGATTTCCTCGTAGAATTTCAGCCTCTCGTGCAAGTCGTCCTCTATTTTGTGTATGGCAATCTGCGTCCTCTCTTTCGATGTCATGAACAGATTGGCGGGATAGATGCGGTATTTGTCGAATGAGCTGATTCGGTTGCCGCTTACAGCGTCTATCTCTTCAATCGTGTCAATCTCGTCCCAAGCGAAGTTCACCCGTATCACCTTCTCGTCGTAGGCGAGGTATATATCCACATTTTCTCCTTTCACCCGGAAATGACCTCGTGTAAGCTCTATGTCGTTCCTCACATACTGGCTGTCAACCAACCGCCGCAGAAACACGTTGATGTCGAGGCTCTGCCCCACAGCAATCTCCGTGATGTTCTCGCTGAAGTCCATAGGGCTTCCCATGCCATAGATGCACGAGACTGACGAGACCACAATGATGTCCTTGCGTCCTGACAGCAGTGCCGATGTGGCGGCAAGTCGCAGCCTATCTACTTCGTCATTTATGGCAAGGTCTTTCTCTATATAGGTATCCGTGGCGGGAAGATATGCCTCCGGCTGATAATAGTCGTAGTAGCTTACATAGTATTCCACAGCATTGTTCGGAAAGAAACGCTTCATTTCCGTATATAACTGGTGTGCGAGTGTCTTGTTATGACTGAGTATCAGCGTAGGCTTGTTGATGTTGCTTATGACATTGGCCACAGTAAAGGTTTTGCCGGACCCGGTCACTCCGAGCAACACTTGTGCCGGAAGTCCGTCTTTCAAACCTTCCGTGAGTTGTGCGATAGCTTCAGGCTGGTCGCCTGTCGGTTCAAATTCAGATGTCAGTTCAAAAGCCATTGTGTATATGATGTTTTTTTCCGGTTCTTTTTTCATGAAGTCGTTCTTTTTTCCTTGCTATATGTATAGCCTTTTGAGCGTTTCCCGAGGAAGAACGGCTTCATCTTTGTTTGGTGTCGCGAAATTACATATTTTTCTTTTAGTGCTGAAGATTTTTCGGAGGAATGTTCACGACAGAATCTTCCGTGTGTATTTAGCAGGGGGGTATTCACAGAATCTTCCGTGTGTATTTAGCAGGGTGTATTCGACAGACTCCTCATGTGTATTTAGCAGAGTGTATAGCAGACGTATTCGACAGACTCCTCCGTCGCTACCGCGACACCTCCCCTAACTTAGGGGAGGAGC
>JAJPZU010000047.1 GCA_021204165.1 Prevotellaceae bacterium | reverse complement strand
ATACTATATATTTCATTGTTTATATTTGTTTGCTATTCTCATGTCTCCCAGTTTTATAGTCCAAACAACAAATTTTTCGCCATTTGGACCAATCTCTATTTCTTCTCTGTCAACATAGAAGGTTACCTGTTTTTCATCTGTGTCATCTACAACGAGCCTACCGTCTCTCGTTGCCCTAAACACCTGCATAAAAACTGCACTTCCTGCCCATCGGTTATTCCCGATAGGATGAAGATGTTTGTCTATTCTAATAGCTTTGCAAGATTCAACCTCAACTTTTTGATATGGCAATGCCATAAGCCTATTCAGGTATCTTTTCATAGGTTGAGGGGCATTGGCTCGTCCACGGGATGTTGTCTGCATGGTAACAGGGGCATGTGTCCTTTTATTGTCATTTGCATCTTCATATTCATATTCATTCCCTTCTCCAATAAATAAATCAAGAGCTTTTGAAATATATTTCAGAGCCAATTGCTTTTCATCTTCCGATTTGTTGTTCTTTGCAGCAATTTCTGGAAGGTAAGAAATAAAATCGTCAATTTTCTCCAAGACTCTTTGTTCTATGGTTACTCTTTCATCATCTGACAATTCGTTTTGTGCAAACACGCTCAAATAGAACATGCACATAATTATTGTAAAAATCATCTTTCTATTCATATCTCGTTTCTCTTATTTCACTAATAACTATTTGATTAAATTTTCCAGTGTTGCTCTTTTGAGTGCGAACAATGTTAATTCCTTTGACTTTCTTGCTTAAAGCCAATTCCTCAAGGTATTTATTAATATTAACAGGTCTGCCAACATTTGTTTTTAAATCTCGGCCAACCATTAATACCAATGCGTTAGAGTCAAATAATCTTCCAACAATTCCACTAATCATATTCCATCGCTCGTTTCTACTATAGTTAGGATTGACTATTTGCTTAAAGGCTTCACCAAGCTCTTTTTCTCCAGCAGAAATAACGACAATATTATTATTGTTTATATTATTATTGTTGTTTATATTATTATTAACAACATTGTTTACATCAATCTGATAAGCAGGCTCTTGCTTATTGTTTGTATATTGAAAAGTCCTTTTAGCAGTTGCTTCAATCAACGTTTTCCAGTCAGCAACACCTGCACCTTGTTCAATTTTATACATTTCGTCCCAAAAAGCCACGGAAAAGCATCCTCCTTCTTTGGGACCGTATGATACTTGTCCACGTTTGCTACTTGTTGCAATTACTGTGCCCTTACTTTCGAAGAATAGTTTTTTCAATTTGGCAATATCTACTGCGTCAACATTTGGAGCATCCTTCTGCTGAGATATGACACTTTTTACTGTTACCCAGTTTGCCTCATTATTACAACAGTCGGTTAATATGATATTTAATCTTGCTCCCTTAGTCAACAATCTATCCCTAACATAAGTGACTGGTACAAATTTATCTTGATCATAAGACTTGTATTTTAAACACATTTGGGGAAGCCAACCATCTTCAGAATCTGCTTCTGCATGTACCCCATGACCTGAATAATAGAAAAAAACCGCATCGTTTGGCGAGCAATTTAGGTTGGATATTACTCTTTCAAGATTTGACTTTGAGCAATCATCACCTATAAATACCTGCCAATCTTCTTCACAGCCAATTGCAGTCTCAATAAGCCCAAGTTCTTCTGCAAAACGTTCCTGATCGTTCTTGCAACTCTCTTCAATTTTTTCATCATTGGTGTTGCAAAAGACAATAGCATGTATCTTAATATCATCTGCTTTTGCAGAGTTGAAAACACTGCATAGCAGCACAAGAAATAATAAGCAAACCTTTTTCATGTTATCTTACCTTTTTATATATGTCACCTAATATCATTTTACAATAGCGTTCCATAAGACGTTTGTCTGCATAGTTCCAATTACCTTGTTTCTTATCATCATACACGATAGTCCAACTAAAGTCGGATAACGATATAATGACATGTACTGGCTCCATTTTCTTTTTCTCAAAGCAGAACTCGATGCAAGGAACGTATGGGCTACGTATTTTTATGGAATCCTCCTTGTAATTTTCCTCATCTGACAATAAATTGAATTGCAACATGTTTATCTGTGATGCACTCAATTTGGCAATGAGGGAGTCCCTTACATAATGTGGTTCCAACTCGTAATCGTCTTTTTCAACAGTAGATTTACCTTGTATCGTATAACAGGTAACTTTTGAAGGGTTAAACAATGTCTCAGACATTGTTTTTCCCAACTTGGAATAAACACAAGAATCCGGTTGGATGGAACACTTGATAGTTTTTCCGTTTGTACCATTGCAAGATGCAAAGGACGTTATTGAGCAAAGTAGGCTCAATAACAACATGATTCTTACTTTCATTTTTCGTTGTCTTTAATTGTTATCATTTTAAAATCATATCTCCAATAAGTCTCGTCACAATCAGGTGCTTCACATTTTATTATTACAGAAAACGTGTGAACTCCAACAGGGGTCTCAGTTAATCGTACACCAAAAGGACAAACCTTAGCATTGTCAACAGAGCCAATCACTTTATTTGCAAGACGACAATCAATCTTCTTTACGTCCATTCCGAGCAAAAGAGAATCTTCTATGACAACTATACGGCCATACAAAGAATCTCCCACATGAAACGTGGAATCGTTAATTTCTATTCTATAAGGAACTGCGGGGCTGAATTCTAATTCGTCTTCAGAGCATCCAGTAAAATATAAGCCACATATTATAGTGAGCATTAAAACATATACTATTCTTTTCATAATCAGTCATCAAAAATGTTATAAGTGAAACGTAAACTAAAGTTCATATCCTTGCTCTTGAAATTAGCATATGGAAACCAAAATCCGCCATCGGGTGTATAGTTACGGTTAAAAATATCATAATGTGCCATATCCATACAAAGCATTACAGCGCCCTCTCCTTCTTCACCAAATTGAACACCTATGGCATAGGACGAACGCATGCCATTATTAATTTGTTTTTTGTCATTTCCATTAGGGCCTTTGTAACTAAAATTATTCACATAAGTGGTTCCTAACTCAATAATTGGACACCATTCGTAATCTTCTAATAAAAATCTTAGAGGAGATATTCTTATTCCAACACCTGTTCTTAGGCTCTGCATCCTATGCTTGCTATAATCTCTTTCACCCAAAAAACGTAATTTATATTGATTACATCCATATGCTCCATATAGATAAATACCGACTGGAGATTCCGCGCCTTGCCATCCAACCTTCAATCCTGCTTCTATATCATTAAATAAATCATATGCTTTCAATCCGTAAGGGTTATTTCGCTTAAAGTCGATTTTCTCTCCGTTATCTTCAAGGTTTACATAATGATAGTTGTAAAGCGAGATTTCGGTAGATGTAGCCCCATCAGTAGCACTGGCAATTGCTACATTTACAAGCATATCCGCAATTGTCAAAACGTTATTGGTTAATACATGATTACTTCGTGTATGAATGCCAAAAAACCAAGGGTTGTCCTGAGAATGAACAGGTGTAATACTACATGAGAATAAAATGGCAAGCCAAATAGCTCTTATCTTACAGCCGTTGTGTTTTGCCAATCCTGGAACTTTCACTTGGGAATGAAAAGGTGAGATTTTTCTATTCATACTATTGAGTTTAAGAATTGATAATTTACAATATCGTTCTCTAAATGAGCGCGAATGTCATACCAATCCTTAAAGAAAAAGCGTGAGATTCGTTCTCGTTACTTATCTCACAGTCCTGGCCTTCGAACTTGCCACCACGTATAGATAAGCAACTTCGAAGCCCACGCCGATATGAATAATCACTACCAAGGGGAACTTTACAAACAATGGTTGCACCAAATAGGTACAATTCATGCTTACAACATTCCCTTATGAGTGATATAATCACACCCGGGACATCTACCGTTGCATCATCGTCTACGTGGTTTCCAAGTGTTCGAAGTTTGGACTGTAGCAATGAAGCGTTAGTAAACGCCTTCATATGTCTGGACTATTTTTCCCCACCCAATGACCCGCTTTGTACGACTTTGTCATTATGTGACTCTGCTATACTCTGCACGGCGTAAGCTGTCTCGATTCGTGCCATAAAAGAACTCGTCTTAATTGACATTTAGGTATCGTGACCAAATAATCCGATGCGAAATTACGAATTTAAATTGAACCAGTATCTACTTTCAAGAATTTTTTGTTGAAAATTACTAAGAGCCTGTTTAAATTTTTCTCAATAATAATCTTATAGTCGCCAATTTGACCATTTCCTCTGCCGAATCGAATGTTAGTTCATAATTTCGGCAGAGTCTTCTATTGTAATCCATCCACGAGAATGACCTTTCCACAATCCATCTTTTTTGAATGGGTCTGAACCCTTGTCCCTTATATGCGCTGGTTACTACTTGAATGACATATCCGAAGCTCTTTCTTATGTTATCAATTAGCTCTCCTCTGTATCCTCCATCGGCAAGGATAACCTTTACCCCGGAGCGCATTTCTTTAAGAACTCTCATCAGCAGATAAGCAGCTTTACTGTCATGTATATTGGCAATGGTAACCAT
Source organism: Prevotellaceae bacterium (assembly GCA_021204165.1). Taxonomy (GTDB): domain Bacteria; phylum Bacteroidota; class Bacteroidia; order Bacteroidales; family Bacteroidaceae; genus RGIG8745. Next base: position 851 of record JAJPZU010000047.1, on the reverse strand, counting down.
AACGGCAATAAGAAAGCCTTTCTTGTCTACTATGACATGACGTTTTATGCCTTTTATTATTTCCGTCGACACCGTTCAAGGAAGCGTTGTTACCCCATTTGACACTTTGACTATCCATGATGCCCACGCTTGGTTCCATGTTTTGACCTCGTTTCAAACGTACATGTCCACGTAATTTCTCTAATAGTAAGTCAAAGTTCAATTGGGAAGCCCATTTTCGATAATAGTAATAGACCAACTGCCACTTAGGGAAGTCAAGAGGAAGCATACGCCATTGACAGCCAGTCTTCACTAAATAAAAAAAATGGCATTCCAAATCACACGTAAATCATATTTTCGCCTTCTTTCTTGCAGGTTCAATACTTTTGTTATATATTTCCACTCTGTTTCCGTTAAATCAGTCTGATACATCTTTTTTTAAGTTTGGTCACTTCAAAGAAAGAAACTATCCGACTGATACGGAAACTTTGTTAGAAAAAGATTTCAGATATTTTTAAACAGGCTCTAAGTTTATCGGTATAAAGTTACTCATGTTCCTACAAGTGTTCCCAAAGAAATCAAACATTCTGCAATCTCGTTTAAGACGTCTAAGATTTAGATTATACTTGTAAACTGTTTGTGGACACACTCATACAAGACAAGTGAGGTGGTCTGTTAATACATGTCATAAATACTCCCATAATAAAATTTTTTATATACATTTTTTAATAATTTTATTTTCTGACAAAAAGATGGTGAAAATGTGCTGGATTAAATCATGATGTACTAATTTGGTGTGAAATACTTACTTTTTGATTTTTGTCAAATGTTAAAATTCCAAGCCCTCTGGCACGCGTCAAAATGAAGCGCGC
>JAJPZU010000197.1 GCA_021204165.1 Prevotellaceae bacterium | reverse complement strand
TTAGGGGAGGAGCCAAGTTACCGTATTGGGTGTCAGTGCTATGCGCCAAGCTACCGTATTGGGTGTCAGTGCTATGCACCCAAGTTACCGTATTGGCTGTCAGTGCTATGATTCTCAACCATAGTCTTTCCGGCATGAGGCATTACAATATAAAACTCAGTCGAAAACATTCGTGTATAACTACAATAAAGAAACTAAAGGACAGACAGTCGCATGTCTTCTGACTGTTGACCGTCTGCAAAGAGATATAGAAGTTCATCTAAAATTAAACATGTATTTTTCCTGTCCTTGGTGAAGGGCAGAAATTCATCAATCGCAAAGAACTTCGGAAGAATAGACGGTTTGGGAAAATAGTCTATTTCTTTTCCTTTGAACCGGAAGCGGTGCATGACGGTTGGACCCGTGCAGCTTCTTAATCCGGAAATAATAATTGAGATAATGAATATTAACAAATAAAAAAAACAAGTGATTATGAAAAAGGAAGTTTATGAGTCTCCGTTCACGGAGAAAATGGAAGTCGTAGTCGAAGGCAATTTCTGTTCGTCCGGAGATGAGGCGACGATACCAAATGCAGACGCTACAATTCATGTAGAAGATTATGAATCTACTATAGGAACAGCGGAGAAAGTTGGAATAGAACATGAAATTACATTTGATTAAGGAGATTAATTATGAATACAAAAAGGCTAAAGTATGTATTATGTATGGCTCTTGTCGTGGCATTTCTTTCGTCCTGTAGTGATGAAGACCCGATAAGCAATAAAGTAGAGGATGGATTATCAGCAAGTATGAACTTGTCTGTGGGTGTTCCTATAATAGAGCCTGTTGAAATGACTCGTGGTATTAATGATTATGAGAGTATGATAGATGAACTTGTTCTGGTCATGTTCTCACATACAAGTCCGCGTAAGGAAATTTTGAATCTCACGGATAAGATAGCTTCTGTAAAATCTAATGATAATACAAGTTATAGACAATATTCTTTAACAGAAGATGTAAAAACATATAGTGGTGAATACACTGTTTATGCCATTGCCAATTTTACCAGTCCTTATTGTGGATTGACATTGGCGGATTTGCAAGATGAAAGTCTTACAGAGGATAAGCTGAAAGATAAATTGGCACGGAATAATAATAAGGTGTATGAATTGTTGGGTGCTCATCGTATGCCTATGACGCAGGTTATCGACAATTTTACAATTTTATCCGATGAAGAGGTTAAAAATAGTGGGCAAAAAAATCCAAATAAACTTACACTACAATTAAAACGTGTCATGGCTCATATCGAATTTAATTTTGTGAATGCTAAAGAAAATGGTAAAGATAAAGTCTCATTCACTCCTTATGAATATACGATTTACCATTTACCAGACGGAGCCTATTTGATGAATCATGACAACAATTTGATTGATAACAGCGCAATTGAAGATGATAATGATAAGGTACACTATTTCAATACAGGGGCAATCAATACCGGTGGTAGTACATTTGATCTCTTCATGCTGGAGAATGTAAGACAAAAAGAAAATTTGTCGTCTTACAATGAACGTGATAAGTGGCAGGACTATAATTCTGATGGTAGCAAAAAATTCAAAAATGCTCCAGATAATAGTACATACGTAGTCGTTAAAGGTACTTATTATGGATTGGGAAAAGATGATAAAGATGTTAGTAAATACTATGCTGGAGAATGTACTTATACTATACACCTTGGAGGCAATGGCGGTTTTGGAGATTTCAGTGTGAATCGTAATGAATTCCATAAATATACAATTACTATAAGTGGTGTAAATACTATAACAAAGGAAGCCCTTGGTAGCGTGACAGATGAAGTTTATGGAGGCGATATTCCCGGTGCGGAAGGTTTTTTAAGACTTGTTTCTAATACATTTATTCTCGATGCTCATTATGAACGTGTTAGAATTGAATTTAATAAAGATTCTTATGTAAATATTTTGAAAAAGAGTGGAGAAGAACATGAGATATTAATCAACACTCCGAAAACGGGGCATGGGAATAGAACAATAACACTCATCCCTAAGGACAATAAATATGATTCAAATGACTATAACAAATTTGAAGACGATATTTATTGGATTCACTTTATAAAACCTACAGATATAGAGAAAGCACCTCGTTTTGACAAAGAAAAAGCCGGTAATATTTTGGATTTCTTGAATGATCCAGACAACTATTGTATGCAGAATGGTACTGACGGAAACTATTATACTTATGCGTATGTAGATGAATATTTCTATGAGGACATTCATCCTAAAGAATTTGTGAATGTTATGAACCGCTCTTTTATATTAGACCCAAGAGAAAAAGATACAAGTAAGGATGGAAATTCAACAGTTATAGATTTCTTGCTTTTTGATATTTCTCAGCGTTCTATCAAGTCGTCTTTTGACATGAATAATATTAAAGCAGGTGATTTGCCTTATGGTATTGAAACATGGAACGAACTGGCTGGTTTGACTTGGGATGAAGTTAAAGAAACTCCGAGTGATTTGTCTTCAGATCAAGGATTGGTAAACACAAAAAGTTTATTGGAGGCAAATAGTATAAAAACTTTGGATGATGATGTATGGTCTTATATTGGTTATCGTTACAATGTGAGCAGTAACTCAAAAGCGCGTCATCGTTGGTATGATAGTGAGCATTATAAAGACTGGGAGACAAAATACACTGATGAAGATGTCAATGAAGACATTAACTCAAATGTTACAAATCCATTGATAGCTGTATTGGCGCGTAATCGGGTTTATTTAAATAGCAATAATGAAATAATTCTTGATAGCGTTAAATGGTATTTACCGGGAATTTGTCAATATCTGATTACTTGGTTGGGACAAAACAGGCTGCAGGAAGATACTCGTTTGATGGATGTAAGTTTGCTTACTCAATATAAAGATGCTGGTGCAATGGATTACACTCAGCATTATTTTACAAGCTCAACAGATGAACGACGTATTTATTGGCAGGACCAAGGTGCATGTTGGAGTAGAATTGTAAGTTGGGATATTGGTGATAACTATAAAGACGGATTTAAACGTAATAAGATGCGTTGTATGAGAAATTTGCGAAACGATTTTTTGGATAAAGAGCTTAACGATGGCTTATCCAAAAATAGTCCTGTTGTTTTCCCTGTAAAAAGGGAAGGACGAACATTCAGTCTTGGTGCTATAGCTAATGCACGTTCACAGTATATGGAGGGTGGCTACAATATTCATACGGAACGTCAGACTGAAAATTATCTGTATCCTAAATTTAAAGTTGCAACTCCTGCAAACGGTTATTTCTATGATAGAACAAGTGGCGAATCTACAAAAGCAGCGAATACTTACTATTGTTGCGAGTTTGGTGTGTCGTCATGGGGATATGATTCTAAGATTGTTGAGTCTATGAATGATATTGCTGTTACGTATTATGAGGAAACAGACAAAAGTGATTTAGGACAATGGCGTGTCCCGAATCAGAGAGAATTGATGATTATTGCTATCTTGGATCAAACAGATGATGATATAATTTTGCCCAAAGGTGTCACTCCTCGTGTTAATGTATTGACTACTACATGGTTTACAGGATGGAAGAATACAAATAGAACTCTACCATTTGTATTTGATTCTGGGTCTCCATCCGGAACTGATTATGTTTTTACTTTGCCTAGTGGCTATTCTGGTAGACAAGTTCTCCTTTTCGTCCGTGACGTTAAATAGTTTGGATGTATAGTAGTCTCATCTTTTCAAGAATAAAAAATCTATAAAGATATATGATAAGAAACTTATTATGTACAGTTATGCTTGGCATGGCTGTAAGTCCGTTGTTCGGTCAGGAACAGACAGACAGTATTGGTGTAGCCGGTGTTTCGGATACGCTGTATTCCGACAACAAGTATAAGGTGGAGACCAACACGTTCTGGAACAACTGCTTCGTGAGCGTGGGCGGCGGTGCACAAATGTTTTTCAGCGACCACAACAAGCAGCTGAAGTTCGGTCACCGTTTCACACCCGCTCTCGATGTGGCAGTAGGCAAATGGTTCACTCCCGGCTTCGGTCTGAGAGTCATGTACAGCGGACTCTCCGCCAAGGGGGCCACGCAGAACGATGCGCACTCTAACGGCAAGCCGATAGGCGATAAGCCTTGGCAGGGCTACTGGCTGAAAGAGTCGAAGTTCGACTTCTTCAACCTCCATGCCGACGTGATGTTCAACTTCTCCAACCTCTTCTTCGGCTATAACGAAGACCGCGTGTGGAATTGCAGCCCTTACATCGGACTCGGATGGGGACGTGTGTGGGACGCTCCGCAGTCGAAGGAGGTGACAGCCAATATCGGTATCATGAACTCCTTCCGTGTGTTGCCCGCCCTCGACCTCAACCTCGATGTGCGCGGCATGTATGTCCACGACCGTTTCGACGGTGAGCTTGGCGGACGCAGCGGCGACGGTCTGCTCACAGTGACGGTGGGTCTGACCTACAGATTCAAGCAGCGCGGATGGGAGCGCAGCAGAACGATTGTCTATCATAACGAGAAGGATCTGCAGGCTTTGCGCGATGCGCTTAACGAGATGGCAGCGGAGAACAAGAGCTTGAGGGAGATGCTCAGCAATACCAATACAGGTACCTCTGCCACTATCATCAAGAAGATTGCTGCCGGCAACCTTGTGGTATTCAAAATCAACAGGAGCGAATTGTCTAATGAGGCGCGTGTGAACCTCGGTATGCTTGCCGAGATTATCAAGGAGGCCGACCCGGGTGCCGTATATACCATCACCGGATATGCGGATGCCGGAACAGGCAACAAGAAAATCAACGAGCGTCTGAGTATAGAGCGTGCTCAGGCTGTCTATGACTGTCTGACCAAGGAGTTCGGTGTGAACCCTGCACAGCTCAAGACGGAGCATAAGGGTGGTGTGGATAACATGTTCTACAACGACCCTCGTCTGAGTCGTGCCGTAATCACGCGCAGCGAATAGTCGTCCTTTCGTCTTGTCTCTTCCGGGAATGCCGCGCCATGTGGCATTCCCGATAAATAAGTAAGGCTGTCCCCATTCCGTGTTTGGAATGGGGACAGCCTTTTTGTGTTTGTTTACAGAGATTATTTGATAAAGTCCTTATGTTAAATGTACTCACAGACTCCTCCGTCGCAAGCTCCCCAATTGCTCCTAACTTAGGGGAAGTAATTTAGGTGCATAGCACTAACACCCAATACGGTAACTTGGCTCCTCCCCTAAGTTAGGGGAGGTGTCGCGATAGCGACGGAGGAGTCTGTGAATACACCCACTAAGTTACCGTATTGGGTGTCAGTGCTATTTAACTTCTTCATAGTCTTTTCAAGCTATGGTATATAGGCTCCTCCCCTAAGTTAGGGGAGGAGCCAAGTTACTTTGCTCGCTGTCAGTGCTATGCACCCACATCAT
>JAJPZU010000192.1 GCA_021204165.1 Prevotellaceae bacterium | reverse complement strand
GAGATTACAAATCACGTGCTCTGGCCAACTGAGCTAAAGAGGCGGGTGGGTAAGCGATCTACATCGCACCGCTACAACCTGCTACCTTTGCTGCGATCAAGCCCTGGAGGATTTACAGGGAGCTGGTCGTATAGGACTTACCCATATTTTTAACGGCGGCAAAGGTACGACTATAAATCTAAAGAACAAAAAAATCGGTTCTTTTTTTAACAATAAACGCTATTTAATGTATGACAATCCTGTTTATCGGGATATTTTTCGTAATTTTGCAGACAGAAAATATTGACGTATATATGGAAGAATTTATCGTAAACCTTACAGGCGGCGCGCTTGACAACCTGAATTATTTTTGGATTATCTTATTTATGGCTATCGAAAGTTCATTCATTCCTTTCCCCTCAGAAGTAGTAATGATTCCCGCTGCATACATGGCGGCAGAAAAAGGAGAGATGAGCATACCAATGATTATATTGTGCGGTGCTATCGGAGCACTTATCGGAGCACTCGTAAATTATACGCTCGCTTATTTTCTCGGACGTCCTATTGTATATAAGTTCGCAAACAGCAGATTCGGGCACATGTGTCTTATTGATCAGGAGAAAGTGGAGAAAGCAGAAGCTTATTTCGACAAGCACGGTGTCATTTCCACGCTCATCGGCCGCATGATTCCGGCAATTCGCCAATTGATTTCAATTCCTGCCGGATTGGCAAAAATGAATATCTGGAAATTCATAATTTACACAGGTCTGGGAGCCGGAGTGTGGAATGCCATATTAGTAGGTATAGGAATCGTGTTCCACACACAAATCGGGAAAGACGAACTTATAGGCATAATATCGCATTACAGCCATATAATAGGTGTGGTAGCCATTATACTTGTAATAGGCATTATCGCTTTCCTTGTTTATCAAGGCACGAAAAAGACAAAATAAATAAAGAAAATAAAATCACATAGATAAATATGTTTGAAAACTTAAGTGAACGCTTAGAACGTTCTTTCAAGATTCTGAAAGGTGAAGGAAAAATCACCGAAATAAATGTAGCAGAGACTCTCAAAGATGTACGCAAAGCTCTCCTTGAAGCGGATGTCAACTACAAGGTCGCAAAGACTTTTACAGACACGGTAAAGCAGAAGGCTCTCGGACAAGATGTGCTCACAGCCGTAAAGCCAAGCCAGCTGATGGTGAAAATCGTTCATGACGAGTTGACCGAGCTAATGGGTAGCAAGGCTGTAGAGCTAAACCTCAAAGGACATCCTGCCATAGTACTTATGTCAGGTCTGCAAGGTTCCGGAAAGACTACATTTTCAGGAAAACTTGCTCTCCAGCAAAAGAGCAAAAAGAACAAGAAGCCTTTGCTTGTGGCATGTGACGTCTATCGTCCGGCTGCCATCGAACAGCTGAAAGTGGTAGGCGAAAGCATAGGAGTGCCTGTTTACAGTGAACCGGAGTCAAAGAATCCGGTAGAAATTGCAGAGAACGCTATACGGGAAGCACGCGCAAAAGGTTATGACCTCGTCATCGTGGATACAGCCGGTCGTCTGGCTATCGACGAGCAGATGATGAAGGAGATACAGAATATCAAACAAGCGATAAACCCGGACGAAACGCTGTTCGTGGTAGATTCCATGACCGGTCAGGATGCAGTAAATACGGCAAAAGAATTTAATGAACGTCTGGACTTCGATGGTGTCGTTCTGACCAAGCTTGACGGAGACACACGTGGCGGTGCCGCATTGTCTATCAGAACAGTGGTCAACAAGCCTATTAAGTTTGTCGGAACCGGAGAAAAGATGGAAGCTATAGACGTATTCCATCCGGAACGTATGGCTGACCGAATACTGGGAATGGGCGACATCGTTTCGTTTGTGGAACGTGCACAGGCACAGTTTGACGAGAACGAAGCAAAAAAACTGCAAAAGAAGATTGCAAAGAACAAGTTCGACTACAACGATTTCCTTAATCAGATAAACCAAATCAAGAGAATGGGAAATATTAAGGAACTCGCCCAGATGATACCGGGTATAGGTAAGCAGCTCAAAGACATTGACATTGATGACAACGCATTCAAAAGTGTAGAAGCCATGATTGGTTCAATGACTCCATACGAGCGGGAGCATCCTGAGTGTATCAACCAAAGCAGAAAGCTCAGAATAGCCAAAGGAAGCGGAAACTCAATCGAAGAAGTGAACAGAGTGACCAAACAATTTGACCAGATGAGAAAGATGATGAAGATGATGTCTGGGAACAAGATGGCTGCAATGGCAAGCAGAATGCAAGGATTGAAGCTTCCGGGAATGCCTAAGATTTGACCTCATACAAGCCTGTAAAAATCATATCTAAACAGAAATACAATGTTAATTGACGGAAAAGCAACAGCTGCTACAATCAAACAGGAGATTGCAAAAGAAGTGGAAGAAATCGTGGCAAACGGTGGTAAACGTCCTCATCTTGCAGCAATTCTTGTCGGACACGACGGAGGCAGCGAAACGTATGTGAAAAATAAGGTCATAGCTTGTGAGGCATGCGGATTTACATCTACACTTATACGTTATGAAAGTGATGTAACAGAAGAAGAACTGCTGAAGAAGGTCGAAGAGCTTAACAATGATGCGGACATTGACGGATTTATCGTACAATTACCGCTTCCGGCACACATATCAGAGCAGAAAGTGATAGAAGCTATCGACTATCGCAAAGATGTGGATGGATTTCACCCTATCAATGTGGGCAGAATGTCAATAGGACTCCCATGCTATATCTCTGCAACCCCGAATGGCATTCTCGAATTGCTGAAACGGTATAACATTGAAACAAAAGGTAAGAAATGCGTGGTACTCGGACGCAGCAACATTGTAGGCAAACCAATGGCGCAACTGATGATGCAGAAAAACTATCCGGGCGACACGACGGTCACAGTGTGTCATAGCCACACGAACAACATCAAGGAAGAATGCAGACAAGCTGACATCATTATAGCCGCTATCGGCATTCCAAACTTTCTTACCGCAGACATGGTTAAGGAAGGAGCTGTCGTAATAGATGTGGGCACGACAAGAGTAAAAGATGAAACACGCAAAAGCGGTTTCAGACTTAACGGTGACGTTAAATTCGATGAGGTGGCACCGAAATGTTCTTATATCACCCCTGTTCCGGGAGGAGTCGGTCCGATGACAATCTGTTCATTAATGAAGAACACATTATCTGCCGGTAAAAAGGAATTTTATAAATAAAATCTAAACTAAAGTTCTTGGGGATTTATGTATGAACGCAGGTTCTCTCATACATAAATCCCCAATTATCATAATTTACAATTGTATCTCATAAGTATCGTAGCATACTCCCCTACCCCCAAAACCTTCTTTCTGGAAAATAAGGCCTTCGTTAAGAACTATACCTCCGCACTCTGTAGAAACACCAAAATCAAAATATTTCCTGTCAGAATAAACTTCGGAAATTAGTTTATAAATAAGTAAATCAAGAGCGCCGGAAGTTTTGCCTATCTTGCTTGCAGCAATATATTGTGTATGCACAACATCACCACAATCAAAAACAAGTGTACCTGCAAGCATTTTTCCTTCAGAAGAAAGAACCGTAAACAGCTTTATTTTCTCGGGAAAATATCCACACAACAAGTCAAGCTCTGCAACAGTATGTACAGGATGAACGGAATGACATTCACATAAGACATCATCGAGGATTGTCCAAAACTCTTCTAAATCTCCACCATCCACAAACTCAAGATGCTCTCTACACGCTTTTCTCAAACCGCTTTTTCTCGACTCCGTAAGTTTCAGAGGAGAAGAAAGAAGGACAGCAGAAGACAAACCTCTACTCACAAGCTTTGCAGACATTCTGAACAAAGCATAAAGGTCTTCTTCCGACGGATATTTCGCATATATATATGGTATTGGTTTATAAACAAGACTTTTAGCGAAGAAACGGCTGCGATAATAATCGGACATGACTCTAAAAGCTTCCAATATCTGGCAGGAAGTTATTTTCATATCCATTATGAGTCCTCCGTAAGTAAGTCCTTGATGTGAATATATTTTTTGCTCATCCGCACAGTAGTTGGCAGGAAAACATGCAATTATTCTATTCTTGTCTTTGAGAACAATAGAGCAGTCAGAAAACCGGTCTGAATGATATTCCATAAAACGGCGATCAAATAAAAATGTTCCGTTCTTAGAATTTGAAACGAATGTATTCCATTCGTCATACATACTATCAGAATAAGGAATCAGCTCCATTCACCCAAATCTTAAATGTTTCATAATCGTTAATATACCCTTTTGGATCATATTCTTGTGACGCCAACACTACGCAGACTGCATCTGAAGAGAAATTCCGAAGGTGACACCAAACATTAGGTGCTATATATATTCCTCTTGACGGAGAATCCATAAAGAAAGTCTTGGCTTCATAACCATTATCTACAAGAATCTCAAAACTTCCATTCACAGGAAACACGACCTCTGCACATGTCTTATGGGCATGACCTCCACGTGTCTTCCCTTCCCCAACACCATAGATCCAAAAGATACGCTTAAACTCAAACGGCAAATGCTTGTGCTCAGCAAAACACAAGCTACCTCTATCATCTACAACTTCCGGTATATCTACAAAATTACATAAGGAAGGGCTATCTAATCTGTTTATATTATCCATATCAGTTTTATTTTCTGCAAAGTTAAAACTTTTTCCCGATTTGTTTGTCCAATTCAAAAAATAGATATACCTTTGCATCGCAATTGACAGAGAGACCTTCTCAAAAGCTTAGGAAATAAGCCGGCGGAGAGAAAACCGCAGAAGAGAAGCACTGTCAAGATTCAGTGAAAATCCGGAAGGATGGGTGAGTGGCTGAAACCAGCAGTTTGCTAAACTGCCGTACGAATTTCGTACCGGGGGTTCGAATCCCCCTCCTTCCGCTTATTTTCTGAATCTTTTTGTCTCAGGAAGTAGGGCGCTTTCGTCTAGCGGCTAGGACACATGCCTCTCACGCATGGAACACGAGTTCGATTCTCGTAGGCGCTACTAATGTATTGAATAAGCTTAATACATTGTCAAAATTCTCAAAAGGCGTCTTCGTCTAGCGGCTAGGACACATGCCTCTCACGCATGGAACACGAGTTCGATTCTCGTAGACGCTACCATAAGAAAGATACATCTAATAAAATAGGTGTATCTTTCTTTTTTATATAATAAGGCATTTAGTAATCAGGGGTCAGCGGAAAATAAGCTGCTGTACATGAAAGCGGTCGTTGATCAGGGAAGCTCCGGGGAAGGCCTTCCTCACAGTCAGCATCATAGCCGACGACAGGTCTGTGGTCACTGTCTTTACTTTCAGTCGTTGGCGCAGTGGGATTTTCTTCAATACGTCCGACACGGTATCCGTCGCCACGCCGCGTATCATTGCTGCCAGCGCGCCCCGGCCGCCGTGTGCGGCCTTGTTGGTCA
>JAJPZU010000199.1 GCA_021204165.1 Prevotellaceae bacterium | reverse complement strand
TTAGGGGAGGTGGCGCGGTAGCGACGGAGGAGTCTGTCGAAGACGTCTGCAAATATGTACAAGTCACACATGAGGAGTCTGTGAATACACCCACAAGGCATCCACACAACATATTAGGAGTCTGTCAAAGACATCTGCAAATATATATAAGTCACGTATTAGGAGTCTGTCAAAGACATCTGCTAATATGTACAAGTCGCACACGAGTACTCTGTCGAGAACGCACCCTGCTAAATATCTACGAGGGAATCTGTAAAAATGGTAGTATTTTCTGTACTATATATATTTGTAAATGTCAATTATAACTGTATTTTTGCAATCGAATTAATAATACATGAAACGATGTTGAGAAAAATACGAATTGTTTTGGCTTTGTTTTTCTTTTTAGGAATCACTGCCTTGTTCCTTGACTTCACGGGAACGCTTCATGCTTGGTTGGGATGGATGGCAAAGGTGCAGTTTCTTCCGGCATTGTTGGCACTCCATTTGGGGATTGTCGTGGCATTGCTGTTGCTTACTTTTGTGTTGGGGCGCGTTTATTGTTCTGTCGTTTGTCCTCTTGGTGTGATGCAGGACGTGGTGTCCGGAATCGCAAAAATCCGTAAGAAAGGACGTAACAAATATTCTTATTCCGCTCCGAAAACATGGCTGCGCATTGCGGTGATGGTGGTTTTTGTACTGGCTCTTTTGTTCGGAGTCGGCTCGTTGGTTGCCTTGCTCGCCCCTTACAGTGCATACGGACGTATTGTTTCCGGTCTGTTCCAGCCTGCTTACATTGCAGCGAACAATGTGCTTGCCGGTCTGGCGGAGAGAGCGGACAGCTACGCATTCTATACGGCTGATGTCTGGATGAAGAGTGTGGCTACATTGGTGGTGGCAGCTGTGACATTGGTGGTCATTGCAGTTCTTGCATGGCGAAACGGAAGAACCTATTGCAATACGATATGTCCGGTGGGAAGCCTTCTTGGGCTTGTGGCACGGTTCTCGTTGCTGAAGCCGGTGATAGACCGCTCAAAATGTAACGGATGCAGACTTTGTGAGCGAAACTGCAAGGCGGCTTGCATTGATGCGAAAGCCCACAAGATAGATTACAGCCGGTGTGTCGCATGTATGGACTGTATAGACAAATGCCATAAACATGCCATTTCGTATGCTTGGAGAACTAAGGCCGGCAATGCGGAAAAGAATGAGAAGGTTGATGAATCTCGCCGTGCATTTGTTACGGCAACGGCAGTGTCGACGACTTCGGCAATATTGAGAGCACAGGAAAAGACGGTGGATGGTGGACTTGCGGTGATTGAGGACAAGCAGATTCCTGAGCGCAAGACACCTGTCACTCCTCCGGGTTCTTTGTCGGCGAAGAATATGGCGCAACACTGTACGGCATGTCAGCTGTGTGTGTCGGTGTGCCCGAATGGTGTGTTGCGGCCTTCTACAGACCTGATGAGGCTGATGCAGCCGGAGTCCTCGTATGAACGCGGCTATTGCCGTCCGGAGTGTACGAAGTGTGCCGATGTCTGTCCGGCTGGCGCAATACGTCCGATTACGGTGGCTGAAAAATCATCGATACAGATAGGACATGCCGTGTGGATTAAGAAGAACTGTATTCCTCTGACAGATGGTGTGGAATGCGGAAATTGTGCAAGGCATTGTCCGGCGGGAGCGATACAGATGGTGGCTTCGGATGCGGATGATGACGAGTCGCCTAAGATTCCGGTGGTAAATACAGAGAAATGTATTGGTTGCGGAGCTTGTGAGAATCTGTGTCCGGCGCGTCCGTTCAGTGCGATATATGTAGAGGGACACGAGGTACACAGGTTTATCTGATGTGCTGCCTCTATGGAGACAGGACTTTTAGGCATGAATCCTTATTTTCTTGATAACAAGACGGAAGATACAAATGAAGAAGAATATGAACAAAGATGATAATAAGAATATAGACCGCCGGCATTTTCTGAAGATGCTTGGCATTGGAACGGCAGTCACCACGGCGGCGATGTATGGCTGTGGCAAGAAAGACGGGACTGTGGTGGACTCGTTGGGACATCATGATGGAGAGACTTCTGCCGACAAGATGACTTATCGCGAGAATCCTACTACGGGCGACAGGGTGTCCATCCTTGGCTATGGGTGTATGCGCTTGCCTACAGTTGACAGTGAAAAAGTGAAAGAAGGTGAGAACGATATTGATCAGGAGATGGTGAACAAGCTGACCGACTATGCTTTGGCTCATGGGGTGAACTATTTCGACACTTCTCCTGTTTATTGCAAGGGGCTTTCCGAACATGCCATGGGAATCGCTTTGAGTAGGCATCCGCGTGACAGCTATTTCATTGCAACCAAGCTGTCGAATTTCTCTCCGAACCAGTGGGGCAGGGAAGAGTCGATAGCGATGTATCATAATTCATTGAAGGAATTGCAGGTTGACTACATTGATTATATGCTGCTCCACGGTGTGGGAATGGGCGGAATGAAGGCTCTCAATGGCAGATATATGGATAATGGTGTTCTTGACTTTCTTCTCAAAGAGCGGGAAGCGGGACGTATCAGAAATCTCGGATTCTCGTATCATGGCGATGTGGAGGTTTTTGACTACTTGCTTTCAAAACATGACGAATATAAATGGGATTTCGTGCAGATTCAGCTGAATTATGTGGATTGGTTGCATGCAAAAGAGACAAATCCGCGCAATACGAATGCCGAATATCTGTATGGCGAACTCGTGAAGCGTGGTATCCCGGCTGTCATAATGGAACCTTTGCTCGGGGGACGCCTTTCAAATGTTCCCGACCATATTGTGGCACGTCTCAAGCAGAACCGTCCGGAAGACAGTGTGGCATCATGGGCTTTCCGTTTTGCCGGCTCGCCGGAGAATGTGCTGACGGTATTGTCCGGCATGACATATATGGAGCACTTGCAGGACAATCTGCATACGTATTCTCCTCTTGTTCCTTTGTCGCAGGACGACAAGGACTTCTTGGAGGAGACGGCGCGCCTTATGCTGGCTTATCCTACTGTTCCGTGCAACGATTGCAAGTATTGTATGCCTTGTCCGTATGGTATTGATATTCCTTCGATTCTGATACATTATAATAAATGTGTGAATCAGGGAAATGTGCCGGAAAGCAGTCAGGACGCAAATTATAGAAAAGCGCGCCGTGCATTCCTTGTGGGCTATGACCGGAGTGTGCCGCGTTTGCGTCAGGCAGACCACTGTATCGGATGCGGTTAGTGTAAGGCGCATTGTCCGCAGAATATTGATATTCCGAAAGAACTGCATAGAATTGACCGTTTTGTGGAGGATTTGAAGCAGGGACTGTTGTAGGTCTCAGGCTTTCATGATGACGTGATAAATATTTTGATGAGGGATTGAGTGTCTCTCTTGGAGTCTGAATACATTAATTATATATAAGAATAGAAAATGAACCGAATATATCAATTGGAACTTTCAACACGGCATACTTATGGGGTTATGGCCGCATTTATAGGAGCGAATGTCGTGTTCCCGCAACTTTTTCATCTTGTTCCGGGAGGAGGTGTGGCATGGCTCCCCATATATTTCTTCACTCTTGTCGGAGCATATAAATATGGGTGGAAGGTTGGAGTGTTGACAGCTGTGGCTTCACCTCTTTCCGGATATGCCTTATTTGGAATGCCCATGTGGGGGCTTCTTCCGAGTATGCTCTTGAAATCCGTGCTTCTTGCCTTGTTCGCTTCCGGTGCGGCTTGTAGAGTGCGTAATGTTTCATTGCCGCTAATGGGGGCGGTGGTTTTGTCGTACCAGTTGGCGGGAGGGTTGACGGAATGGATTTTGTGTGGTGATGCGGCTGTCGCCTTTCAGGACTTCCGTACCGGAATCCCGGGAATGCTGCTTCAGATTATAGGAGGATATGCTCTGCTGAGCGGGAAGATAAGCAGATGGATGGCAAAATAAATAAACTTTTACTGAATATAAATTGATAGGGATATGATGATAAATCCAATGTTTCTCGGTCTTGGTATGCCGGAAGTGATAGTGATTATGCTTGTGGTCTTGCTTCTTTTCGGAGGAAAGAAAGTGCCGGAACTGATGAAAGGACTGGGAAAGGGTGTTCGTTCCTTTAAGGAGGGAATGAATGGGCTTGACAATGATGAGGAGCAGACGAAAGGGACGCAAAAAGAAAATGTGGACGACAAACAGGAATAAAACTCATCACGAAGTGACAAGTAATAGAAATGAGTGGAAGGGATAACGTAAATCTCACTTTCTGGGAACATCTGGACGAGTTGCGCAGCTGTATAATGAAAATATTGGTTGCGACATTGCTATTCGGAATCCTCGCCTTCTTTTTCAAGGACGAGGTATTCCGGATTGTTTTTGCACCCAAGAGTGCAGACTTCATTGTCTATGGCCTTTTCGACAAGGTGGCTGATGTCATGGCTCTGTTTGGAGGAAGTGGGCAGTCCGGGGAGGCGGATGCTGCTGACGTGCAGTTGATAAATACAGGACTGACGTCGCAATTTGTCATTCATGTCAAGATGGCTTTCTATGTAGGGCTTTTGTTTTCCTCTCCTTATATAATATATGTGTTGTTCCGCTTTATTTCCCCCGGACTCTATACAGAAGAGCGGAAGTACGTTGTCCGTTTGGTTTCATCCGGATATGTCATGTTTATGCTTGGAACGGCTCTAAGCTATTTTGTTGTTTTCCCTCTCACGTTCCGCTTTCTCGGAACGTATAGTGTGAGTGAAGATGTTGAGAACCTTATATCCCTTGAATCTTATATGGATACCTTCGTCATGCTCAATCTGATGATGGGGATAATGTTCGAGTTGCCGGTCATTTGCTGGCTGCTTTCGCGTTTCGGACTGATTTCTGCGAAATTTATGCGACTCTACAGAAAACATGCCATCGTGGCTATTCTTATTGCTGCTGCAATCATAACTCCGACATCCGATGCGTTCACTCTTTTGATTGTGGCGGCTCCGATATGGCTGCTCTATGAACTGAGCATCTTTGTTGTGAGAAAATAAGATGCTGCAATGCTAAAAAGATAATATGCAAGAAAAAGCCTCCAATAAATGAAAATGATATGTGTAGAGTAAGAGCCTGTTTAAATTTTCCTCAATAATAATCTTAGAGCCTGTTTGAAAATAGTTGAAATCTTTTTCTAGCTCTGTTTCCGTTAAATCAGTCTGATACATCTTTTTTTAAGTTTGGTCACTTCAAAGAAAGAAACTATCCGACTGATACGGAAACTTCGTTAGAAAAAGATTTCAACTATTTTTAAACAGGCTCTAATAGTATATAAAGCCTCATGCCGCCCTCTCTATGGGGCGCATTGCTCCCATTGGAGCCTTTTTTTTCCTCCTTCCGCGCGCTTCTGCGGTCTTCCTGCTTCCGCCCCAGCCGGTGTCTCTGCCCCCGGTTTTGCGCCTGTCCTGTCCTTTTGCACCTCCCTCCTGTCCTTTATCACCCCGAAATCCGTAGAATCCGCATGTTTTTCGAATAAAATCCCGTCATGTCCTTGCCGCTCCGGCATAAAGCTGTACCTTTGCACTC
>JAJPZU010000249.1 GCA_021204165.1 Prevotellaceae bacterium | reverse complement strand
CGTTTCTGAACCCATAAAGACAAGTACGGTTCTAGCTTTTATAGAGGAAAGTTACTTAATTTGCATTGAATATCAAAGCGGCTTATTATATGATTCAGGCACATCAAAAACTCTCTTTGGGTGGAGCTTTTGATGTGCCTGCAAATGTTCTGAAGAGAAGCTTCCGGAAGTCCGGAAGGCTCTACAGGAATTTCTCTTCCGTTTCTTTCAGTATGGCGAACAGTTCATCTACCGTCTCTGCACGGAGCATTCGTATGCGTGTCTGCCTGAAGTCGGGAATGCCCTTGAACAGAGGCGATGCGGCCAGATGGCGGCGCACATGTATGATTCCTCCAAGCTCTCCTTTTGGGGAGCACTCCACGCTTCTGAGTATTTGGCGGCGGAGCACATCGAGTTTCCATGCTGTGGTCATGTCTTCGCACTGTGAGCCGTGGTCGAGATAGTGTCTTATTTCTTTGAATATCCACGGTCTGCCGAATGTGGCTCTTCCCACCATGATGGCATCGACACCATATTTGCTGAAACATTCTTCTGCGCGTTCCGGGGAGTCTATGTCACCGTTCCCGATGACAGGTATCTTCATGCGGGGATTCTGCTTTACCTTGCCGATAAGTTCCCAGTCGGCACTGCCGGTGTACATCTGGCTCCGGGTGCGTCCGTGGACGGTCAGTGCCTGTATGCCGCAGTCTTGGAGCTGTTCGGCAAGTGTCACAATAATCTTGGAGTCGTTGTCCCATCCCAGACGTGTCTTCACTGTGACCGGTATCTTTACCGCATCAACCACGGCGCGCGTAATCTCCAGCATGAGAGGCACGTTCTGCAACATGCCTGCCCCCGCTCCTTTGCCCGCCACTTTCTTGACCGGACAGCCGAAATTGATGTCAAGCACATCTGGACGGGCTTGTTCCGCGACAATCTGTGTGGCTTCGACCATCGAAGCCACATCGCGGCCGTATATCTGTATGGCCACGGGACGCTCTTCTTCACATACCTTTATTTTCTGCAATGAACGGTTTACGTAGCGTATGAGTGCGTCTGAATTGACAAATTCGGAATACACCATTGATGCGCCGAACTCTTTGCACAAAAGCCTGAAGGCTTGGTCTGTGACGTCTTCCATCGGCGCAAGAAACACGGGTCTGTCCCCGAAGTCTATGTCGGAAATCTTCATTGTAAACAAATTAAGCTTTTAAGAACTATGTCTATCAACATTCTTTTCTTCTCTGGACAAACAGCCGTGAACTTCTATAGAGAGCGGTCTGTACGATTCCGCGTGTGGCAAGATAACACAAAAAAGAAATCCACAATCCATGATTGGCAAGGGAATGATAGAATGTAGAATAGGTGATGAAAAATACTACTGTGGCTGAAAACATGGATATGAGCATCTGCCGTGTCGCTGTCGTTCCTATGAATATTCCGTCCCAAATGAAGGCTGCCATTCCGCATACCGGAATAAGCTGTGCCCACGGAAGGTAGGTGGACGATGCGGATATTACGGACGGCTCATTCGTAAGGAGACCAAGAAAGGAGGTCCCGCCGGCTGCATAGACAATGGTGAACATGGCTGCCATGATAGCCCCCCAGATGAAGAGATGGTGTACAGACGATGAATACAAGACGGTGTTGTTGGCACCGACGGCTTTTCCAACCAATGCTTCTCCGGCCACGGCAAATCCGTCCATCACGTATGAATATAGTGTAAACAGTTGCATGAGCAAGGCATTTACCGCCAGTATGGTGTCTCCCTGAGAAGCTCCGGCCGATGTGAAGAACAGTGTCACAGCCACCAGACATAATGTGCGCAGAAATATATCACGGTTGAGATTGAAGAATCGGCATAACGCACGACGTTCATTCTTGTCCTTGAAGTTGATGAGTTTTAAGGGTGCTCTCTTTTGCAAGCGTCCGTAATGTTTTATCCACAAGCCTACAGCCGTAAGCAGTCCGAAATATTGAGCCACGAGAGTTCCCAGTGCTACCCCTTCCACTTTCATCCCTGCCGCATAGACGAACAGGATGCTTGCCAATATGTTTGCAATGTTCTGTACAATTGTCACCACCATAGGGATGCGCGAATTTTGCATACCTATGAACCATCCGGTCAGCACGTAAAGTGAAAGTACGGCGGGTGCTCCCCATATACATATATTAAAGTACGACATGGCGAGTCCGCTCACCTCTTTTGTCGGGCTGATGAGCAGAAGAGCCGTGTCGCGCAAAGGGATTTGCAGGCATATTATGAATGCGGATACGGCAAGCGCGATGGTGACTGCGCGTATGAGCAGGCGCACCGTTTCGGCGAGATTCCGGCTTCCGTATGCCTGTGAGACCATTCCGCTTGTGCCCATGCGGAGAAATGCAAACAGCCAGTACATTATATTAAAGAGCATCCCGCCTACAGCAATTGCACCTATATATGCCGCTGAACCGAGATGCCCTACTATCGTAACATCTATGAGACCAAGTAATGGTACTGTGATATTAGATACAATGGAAGGCAATGCTATTGCCAGTATCTGCTTGTCCCGTATATTCATTATAATGCCTGAAGCATACGTTTCAATACGACTGTGGCGGAGATTTCGCGATTGGCTGCTTCGGGTATGACAAGGGAAGTAGGAGCTTCTATCACATCATCGCTCACAATCATGTTGCGGCGGACAGGCAGACAGTGCATGAAGAAGGCATTGTTCGTCACAGCCATGTGCCGTGCATCCACTGTCCAGCTCATGTCTTTCGACAGCACCTTGCCGTAGTCCTCAGGGCGGGTAACACCCGGACAGCTCCAGTTCTTCGCATAGATGAAGTCCGCACCCTCAAATGCTTTCATCTGGTCGTATTCTACACGGGCATTTCCCGCAAAAGCTGGGTCCAGTTCGTAGTCTTCCGGGTGAGTGATGACAAAATCGACGTCGGCGGCATTCATCCATTGGGTGAATGAGTTTGGTACTGCCTGCGGAAGTGCTTTCGGATGAGGTGCCCACGTAAGAACCACTTTTGGGCGCGGGGTGCGCTTGTATTCTTCTATTGTGATTAAATCGGCAAAAGACTGCAACGGATGAACGGTGGCACTTTCCATGAAAAATACCGGACGTCCCGAATACTTTATAAACTGGTTCAGTATCTTCTCTTCGTAATCATCCTTGCGGCTTTCGAATGTGGCAAATGAGCGGACTCCTATTATGTCACAGTAGCTTCCCATGACCGGTATTGCTTCGAGCAGATGTTCGCTCTTGTCTCCGTCCATAATGACTCCACGTTCTGTTTCAAGCTTCCATGCTCCTTGGTTGACATCAAGCACAATGACATTCATGCCTAAATTCATGGCTGCCTTTTGCGTGCTGAGGCGAGTGCGGAGGCTGTTGTTGAAAAAAATGAGAAGAGCAGTTTTGTTCTTTCCTAACTCGCTATACTTGAAACGGTTCTCTTTTATCTCAAAAGCTTCTGCAAGAGCGGTTTTCAAGTCACCGATATCACTGACATGCTGAAAAACTTTCATACGACACCTATTATTATATTTTATATTATGTAATTATAAACAAAATAGGGATTTGGGCATGATGTGCCCAAACCCCGATAGTTATGAATATTTATTTCTTCTTCTTTCTTTTCTTCTTTGCAAACTCATTGTAGAACGGCTCATCAACAATGTCACCGTCGAAGAACTCCGCCCATTCCGGATGGCCGCCGGAAGAACGACGAGAAGAACCTTCTGAAGAATCACGTCCTTTCTTCCTTGCTTTTGCAAAAGGATCTTCAGACTTGCGCTTGCCGCCACGCTCGGAGGAACGACGTGAACGGCTTTCTTCGCCGCGCTCGGAACGTCCTCTGCCACCTCTTCCGCGTCCGCCTTCCGAACCTTTGGAAGAAGAACCTTCAGACAATTCCACATTCACCTTACGGCCGTCGAACTCTGCATTCCTGAGTGAACACAAAACAACTTCTGCCTGTTTCTCCGGAACTTCAAAGAATGAGAATGTCTTCATCAGGTCTATGCGACCGAAGTCAACGCGTGCACCGTTTGAATAGCGGTTTACAAGTCCCATCAGTTCACGCGGATGAAGATTATCTACCTTTCCGAGGTTGATGAACAAACGCTTGTATCCCGGCTCGGCATTGCGGCTGCGCTCTCTGCGTTCGCCTCTTTCCCTGCGCTCGCCGCGCTCACGACCCTTTCCGCCTTCCTGCGGAACCTCTATCTCCGGAGCGTTCTTGTAGTAGTTGAGGAATGTATTGAACTCCATAGACACAATTCTCTTGATGATGTCTTCCTTTTCCATAAGCTCGAACTTACGGTATATTGACGGAAGGAACGGTGCTATTTCCTCTTCATTAATCTCTACCTTCTCAATGTCGTCGATTACTTTATACAGCTGCTTCTCGCAAATCTGATGTCCTGAAGGCAGTGTTCCTGCAACGAACTCTTTGCCAATCTGCTTTTCTATGGCACGGACTTTAGATTTCTCGCGCACGTGGATAATACAGATACTTGTTCCTGTCTTTCCTGCACGTCCTGTACGTCCGCTTCGGTGAGTGTAGCTCTCTATATCGTCAGGCAAACCGTAGTTGATGACGTGAGTAAGGTTATCAACGTCCAGACCGCGGGCTGCCACGTCGGTTGCCACAAGCAGCTGGATGCGGTGCTGGCGGAACTTCTGCATGGTAAGGTCGCGCTGAGCCTGCGAAAGTTCGCCGTGAAGCGAGTCGGCATTATATCCGTCCTGAATCAGCTTGTCCGCAATCTCCTGAGTCTCCATACGTGTACGGCAGAAGATGATGGCATATATTTCCGGATAGAAATCTGCCACACGCTTGAGAGCCTTGTATTTGTCTTTCGCCTGTACGAGATAGTAGATATGGTTCACTTTCTCTGCACCTTCGTTGCGTGAACCCACAACTATTTCCTTGGCGTTGTTAAGGTAGTTCTTGCTTATGCGCTCTATTTCTTTGCTCATTGTAGCGGAGAACAGCAGTGTGTTCCTGTCTTTTGGTACTCCGGCAAGTATCTCGTCGATACTTTCCGAGAATCCCATGTTCAGCATTTCGTCCGCCTCATCGAGTACCACGTTCTGTACACGACTCAAGTCCGCAACCCCGCGGTTCATCAAATCCACAAGTCTTCCCGGGGTAGCCACAATCACTTGCACCCCTTTCTTCAGCTGGCGAATCTGTGTTTCGATGCTTGCACCTCCATATACAGCCAGAACATACAGTCCGTCAATGTACTTGGAATACTCTTTCAAGTCATCTGTAATTTGCAGACACAGCTCACGTGTAGGCGATATAATCACCGCCTGAGTCTCTTTGCTTTCTGTGTCAATCTTCTGCAATACAGGCAATCCGTATGCAGCAGTCTTTCCCGTACCGGTCTGTGCCAAAGCCACCACATCATTGTTGTTTCCCAAAAGATATGGTATAACCTCTTCCTGAACAGGCATAGGCTGTTCATACCCCATCTCCTTAATCGCTTTGAGAATTTCGTCACGAACTCCCAATTCTTCAAATGTCTTCAAAATTGTAACTTTTTAATGTATGTATTAAAAAAATTTATAGTTGAAGAGTAAATGGCTAATCCACGCCAAATCTGTTTCTGTAGCTCTATATAGAGATAAAAAACTACAAATAGTCGGTTACAGTTCTTGCATAGTCAACACACTAACTAGTATGTCTATACTCTACACATATATATTCCGAGCAGAAGTATTTTGCTAAGAGA
>JAJPZU010000074.1 GCA_021204165.1 Prevotellaceae bacterium | reverse complement strand
GTCGCTACCGCGCCACCTCCCCTAACTTAGGGGAGGAGCCTATATACCATAGCTGGAAAAGACTATGAAAAGCCCAATGGCAATAACACCCAATACGGTAACTTGGCTCCTCCCCTAAGTTAGGGGAGGTGGCGCGGTAGCGACGGAGGAGTCTGTGAATACACCCGCGAAATATACACGAGGAGGCTGTCGAGAACACTCTGCTAAATATACATGAGGAGTCTGTGAATACAACCACTAAATATACATTGAACACACCTTATTAATATCATGAGGTGTCTGTGAACACAACCACTAAATAAACATGAGGAGTTCGTTAAATACACAAACTTAAATATGCTGAATACATTCACTTAAACAAAAAACATAAATATTTTCCACACAGAGAATACAATTATAGCTTCCAATATTAAATTCTATTTTTTGTGAAAATATCATTTTGTCAATTTGGAAATGGTGTGGTTAGTATGTTTTTTGCTTTTCATGAGTACATTTAAGATTATATGTTGAACAAGCTTTTCCAATTTGTGTTTTTTCAGAAAGAATGTATCATGAAATAAATTTTTTGTTTACCTTTGCACTCGCAAATTAAAAAAATAATTAAATGGACGATTATCCGGCGAATAGTAACGAAAAGTTAGGATAGAGATTCATTGCTTTCCATTAACAAAGCGTCTGAATCTTTACCCTGTATTTTTTCATTGTTTAACAAGCAAAGATTCAGACCAATGCGAACATTCTGGAATTTTAGCGGAGGCATACGGCAGATGGATTCATGGCAGCCGGGATGCTGGGTGCAGGTCACATGTCCTGTAGAAGATGATGTGAGATTTCTTGAGAGTGAGCTTCACATGCCCGACTATTTCCTTTCGGACGTGGCGGACGCTGATGAGAGGGCACGTTATGACTATGATGAAGGATGGCTCATGATAATTCTGCGTATTCCCCATCTGAAGAGTGTCTCCTCACGTTCTCCCTATACAACCATCCCTCTTGGTATTGTCATCAAGAACAATAAGATTATAACTATCTGTCATCAGGAGACTCGGATGATGATGGACTTTGTCAATCATCAGATGAGACGTGCTGAAGGATTTGCCGATGCTGCCGACTTGGTCTTCCGTATGTTCCTTTCGGCATCGGTGTGGTATCTGAAATACCTTAAACAGGTCAATGGGATAATAGAGAAGGCAAAACGCAACCTCGACCGCCAGATAGACAATAAAGACCTTGTGAGTCTTTCCCGCCTTCAGGATAGTCTGACTTATTTTGCTACTTCAATCCGTGGTAATGAAACCTTGTTGTCTAAGCTGAAGTTTCGTCTGCCTGTCGATGAGCTTGACGCTGAGCTTATCGAAGATGTGAATATCGAGATGAATCAGGCGCGCGAAACCACTGCCATATATATAAACATCCTCAATTCCACGATGGATACGTATGCGAACATCATCAATAACAACATGAATACGGTGATGCGACTGCTTACTTCCTTGAACATGCTTATCATGTTCCCGACGCTTATTGCCAGTCTTTTCGGAATGAACCTTCTGAATGGCATGGAAAGTGTGTGGTGGGGATTTCCTGTGGCTATATGCGCTTCGGTAGTCACGACCATTCTGTCGTGGATATATTTCAAGAAAAGACAGTGGCTGTAATATGATTTTTTATTTCTCCGGAACCGGTAATTCTGAGTGGGCGGCGCGCGAGCTGGCTGCCAACCTTGTTGATGAACTGCGGTTCATGCCCGACGAACTTTGCGGCAGCATGGAATATACGATGCAGGACGGTGAGTGTCTCGGGTTCGTATTTCCCTGCTATGCTTGGGGTGTTCCTTTGTTGGTGGAGGACTTTATCCGCCGTTTGTCAGTCCGCAATGTGGATTATGTTTATTATTTGTGTACTTGTGGAGACGATACGGGAATGACAAAAGAGATATTCTGTCGTTCTGTCGAGAGCAAGGGCTGGCAGTGCAACCTTGGCTTTGACTTTCAGATGCCGGAATCTTATATTTCTCTTCCCGGATTTGATGTGGACTCCAAAGAAAAAGAAGAACGGAAACTTAATTCGGCGGCAGAACGCATGAGCCTTGCGGTTGATGCCATAAGGCAGAGAAAATGCGGCTTCTTCGATATACTTCCCGGCGCATTCCCTTGGTTGAAGAGCTGTGTTGTCCGTCCTTTTTTCAACCGTTTCCTCATGTCTCCGAAGCCGTTCCGATACACGGACAAGTGTATTGCCTGCGGAAAGTGTGCCGCTGCATGTCCGTTGCACAACATTTCCTTCACGGATGACAAACGTCCTGTGTGGCACGACAATTGCGCCGGATGTCTGCGGTGTTATCACGTTTGTCCTGCACATGCCGTACAATACGGGTGGTTCACTCGTGGCAAAGGGCAGTATCTTAATCCTATGGTAAATAAAAATAGACGGATTAAGTAAGAAACAATCTGACTTTCGTTGATTATGGTTCTAAGAACATTCTGACGGACAAGTTTCAGAGCAAATGAAACTTGTCCGTCAGACAGTTTTTGTGGAGTTTATCTTTCGCAAAACGCTTTGAAGTCGCAGTATTCGCAGTGCTTTTCTGTCGCGGTTTGGGTGAAGGGAATATCGGGATTGAATATGTCGCTGATGGTGTCGGTCAGCAGTTCATGGTATTCCTGTTTGCACTGTTTCGAGAAATCCGTTATCTCCTCTTTTCCTATTTTGACAATGACATCGCTGTTCCTCTTTGCCTGTTTCACATACATGAGAGAAGGAGCTATGGGATTGTGCTCCGTTTGTGTCATTACGTCAGAATAGTAGAATGCCTGAAGAATATGATACGCTCTGTTTCCCAAGGAAGAGTCGAACAGGTCGCGTATGCTTTTGGTCTTCTGTGCGCTTGAGCTTGTCTTGTAATCGACAATACGCAGAACTTCGCCGTTCTCGGTTGTTATCTTGTCGTATCTGTCTATGATTCCTCCGATTCTGATTCGGGTAGGGTGTTCGGTGCCGATACATATTTCCATATATCTTTCCGTTTCCACCCCGAGAATGGTAAGCGGACAAAGTTGCGCGTCGTAGTTAAGCTGATTCTTCACATAACTTATTATGACATGACGGTTTAGAAGCTGCTCTCCGTTGTAGTGCGGCTTGTAATAGGACGATGCGCCTTCGGCTTTTCCGGTCTTGATTTTGAAAAATTCCTTGGCAAACGCTTCATCTACTAATCTTCCAATCATTTCCGTGTCTTTCGCCCATTCCTTGAGCGTGTTGCTTTGCAGCACCCGTCCGGTGTTGGCACCGTATATCTTCTCCATGCAGGCATGGAATATGGTTCCGAACATGGCATTATCGACTTCTTCCGTCACGTCATCGTCGATTCTCATTCCTGCCACATATTTAAAATAGAACTGCAATCCGCAATTTATGTAGCAGTTTATGGCGGAAGGGGTAAGCAGCATTTCCTTGCCGTTGTGCCGTTGCTTGTATTCCTCCTCATAGGCAAGGTCGAAACGGCGGCGGAGCAGTTTCATCACCTCGTCCGACTTTCGGACACAGAAGTTCTTGGTTGTCATGGAGTCGTTTGTCGCATAGAGCGATTTCAGTTCTATCCGCTGTCCGGGGCACATCAGCTTGTCCGATTCGACAAGCATCTGCATCATGAACCGCGACATTTCTCCTTTGCTCAGTCCGTCGTATGTGCTGTTGTAAATCAGACTGACATTTTCCGCCCTTTGTATGAGGCGGTAGAAATAGTAGGCATAAAGGCTGTTCTGCTTTTCCATGGTCGTCATGCCATGGGCTTCGCGCAGACTGTAGGGTATGAAGGAGGCGCGGTGGTCGGACTTTGGCAGTTGTCCTTCGTTCACGGAGAGCATGATGAGATTCTTGAAGTCCAGATTACGGGTTTCGAGCACTCCCATGACTTGCAGACCTATTGCCGGTTCGCCGTGAAACGGCACTGACTTCTCGTTGATTATCTGGCGGAGCAGACGGCTCAGAGTGTCGGAATTGACCGTGAACAGTCCTGTTTCGTGTATGACGCTCAGGCGGTTAATCATTGAGTAGGCGCAGAACAGCGATTCCACATACAGTTGTACGAGGAAATTGCGGTTGTCCTCTTTCTTGTAACTTATTCCGATTGTCTTTATGATGTTGGCAAGATATTCAAGCAGTTCGTGGTTGGAACGTTGTTCCGTGAATACATTCTTCAGATATTCATTCTGCTCAAACAATCTTTCTGCGGGGAATATGACATTGTTCTGTTTCAGCTCTTTCAACAATGTGAGAGTCTGTTCTCCCGCCATGCGCAGTGTATATGGATGTTTCAGGATGTTTGCCACCTGAGCATACTTCCATATTCCTTTTCCGGCTTTTCTGTGTGTCTGCAAGTCGAGCAGTGCTTGGATATAGCTGCTTACAGGTGTTTCCGACATAGGGTATCCCATTGTGACATTGAGCAGAATCTTTCCTTTGTCTGCATATTCGCTTCCGCAACATGCCTCGAATGTCGGCGGAATGGAGTGGAGCACAGGTTGCAGTATGTTCTCGTTGCACAGCACGATGGCTGTCTCGTTCAGAGGTTCGTCCGGATTCAGAGTCTGTCTGAGCAAATCCGCCACATGGCGCGTCTGGGCATTCTCCGTAGGCGAGGCGATGAAGGTGATGCTCTTGGGAGTCTTGAAATTGCGGTAGCATTCTTTTCCGTCGAGTTTGTTGCCGAACATGCGTATGTTCTCCTGAATGAACTGCCCCGCTTCATATACGGTTTTTGATGCTCTTCCGTCGGCGATGCCTGTATATGATTCGTCATAGTCCCAGTAGAAAAAAGTTCTTCTTTCTTTTCTCAGGTATCTGAACAGTGCCTTTTCCGTTTCGTTGAGCACGTTGAATCCCACTATGACATAGGTGTGCGATTGCAGAAGCGCACTTTCTTTCAGCACCTCCTGTCCGCCCTCTCCTTGTCTTACCAGCACTTCCACAATCTCTCTCTTCATCATACCCTCGTAGGCATAGTTTGCTTCCGTGAGTAGGCTGCGAAACTCTTTGTAGATGTCGTTGAGGGCATTCCATACGTTCAGAAACTTTTCCTTCAGCTTGGTCGTGGATTGCGGGTTGAAGTTTGTGAAGAATCGTTTTATTACTTCAATCTGTTCCGGTTGCAAAAATCCGTAGTCCGTCATTTCTTCCAGATTCTCTATGTTCTCGAACAGTTTGTCGGCATGGGCAAGATTGTTGTCAATGTCTTCAAAGTCGCTGAGCATCATTTCTCCCCACGAATAGAACTTGTCGAGAGGCTCGTCGCTGTTTGTCACCTTGATGAATGCCTTGTACAGATAGCAGATGAGCAATATCGGGTCCGCCAAATTTCTTCGGCTGAGCGAAGCGAACAGTTCGCTGATGGTCGTATATGAAGGTGTCCATATCGGACTGTCTGCCAGTTCGGCCAGATGACGGTTGAAGAATATGCTTGCTCTCTTGTTCGGAAAGATGACTGTGACTCCCCGGAAATCTCCGTGGAGAGTTTGATAAAGGTCTTGTGCGACTATGTGAAGAAAGGATTTCATGCAGGATTTGTTATATGTGCCATTGCCGATAATGGGGAATCTTGCAATTGGCACCGGGTTCTACAAACGCTTTCTGGGCATTTTCTGCAAAGTTATGTTTTTTTGCTGATACCGCCAAGAGCATGTGCGGATGCGGTTGCCTTGAAACAGGATGTTAAGAAGTTGCTTTGAATTTATTACGATAAATTTAGAAGATGTTTTAAATT
>JAJPZU010000018.1 GCA_021204165.1 Prevotellaceae bacterium | reverse complement strand
CTACACTGAAGTTCCACAAGAATGAGATTTTCCTGAAAGACTATCTCATTCAGCAGGAAGGAAAATTCAAAGGAAGCCCTAAACGTACACACGCAAGCGGCATCTGGACCAACGGATATAGCGACCACCTGCCTACGATGATATATCTTGTCAAGGAAGTCAAATAAGAGTTTGTCCGGTTCGTGCGCCACAATGAACGAATGAAGCCGCCGAGCATGGACGTCCGTGCTCCCGACATGTTCACGGCGCAGAACAGCATCAGAAGAAAGATGAAAAAGCAAATGCGGATTGTCGATATGTTTGACAATCCGCATTTGCTTTTTTACAAAAGAAAAACATGTCAGTAAGCCTGACAGACTATTACTCTGCAGAAGCTTCTGCTGCTTCCTCAGCCTTTTCTGCTTCCTCAGTCTTTTCTTCAAACTCCGTAATTCCGTTTGTAACCAGAATATTATACCATGCAATGACCTTGCGCATATCACTTACACGAACACGGTCTCTGTCGTAGTTAGGAAGCACAGCCTCGAAGAAATCAATGACACTCTGCTTGTCCGCCTTATTGGAAGAAATGTCAACGAGTCCTCCTTCATACTTAGCCTTTATCGATTCGAATACAGATGCAAGAGCAACCTCATTGTCATCGTCCGTATAAATAGATATGTCGGCGAGAGAAACAACTTTATCTGCACCGTATGCAGGCATACGCTTCTTGGCAGAATCAACAGTTTCGACAATAAGCATCTTATTGCCACGAGAAACAAGCTTGTAAAGTCCGGGTTTGCCAGAAATGGCAAGAATTGTTTTAAGCATTTTCTTTAATCTATTATGTTATGTTATTTCTTCTATTATCGAGCCATGCAACTACTGTCCTCCCTCCCCTATCAGCGAGAGGTGAACTTTCATCACACAAACACTCAGATAATACTATATGTTATGCAAGTTTCATACTCAATCTCCGGCAAAAGGAAATTTTTCAAAAACGATTGCAAAGTTAATAGCATTCAAAATAGAAAGCAAAAGTTGCAAGAATAAAAATACTTAAACGAAGAAAATATGCTGCATATTGTGTATGCAACAGCGCACATACCGCATCATTCACAGCCAATCACAGATGTCATATACGGTCTGCCAAGGAAAAACAGTCGAGCATGTTCCTTATCTGTTCATCCACATCCGCAACCCCATCATTCAGAATCACAAAATCCGCAAGGCTCCGCTTCGCTTCTTCATCCATCTGATTGTTCATGCGGTCTATGACTTGTCCCTCGGTAGCATGGTCACGGAGCATTGCCCGCATCAGCCTGACCTCCTTTGGAGCATATACAGAGACTGTCTTATCCACCACTTCATTAAATCCGGATTCAAACAATATGGCACATTCCATAAACACAAAGTCCGTATCTCGGGTTCTCGCCCAAGATTCAAAATACGCCTTTACGCACGGATGTACAATGGCATTCATCCTGTTCAGATGCTCAGGAGCGGAAAAAATAAAATCTGCTATAACTTTCTTATTTATATCTCCGACAGGTGTATATGCACCATCCCCCACAAGCTTTTTAATTCCATCCACCACAGAAGAGTCGTGAAGCATAAGAAGCTTTGCTTCATCATCGCATGAATAGACCGGGAATCCTAACTCGACAAGTTTTTTACATACATAGCTCTTGCCGCTGCCTATACCGCCTGTAATACCTATGTTCATAGCGTGAATCAATGAAATCTAAACAACCTCCAAACTTAAAAGCCAAAAATCAGTGAAGCAGACAGCGAAGAAACATCCGGCACCTCACTCTTCAACCTGCTCAATGATATATTCCACCGTTTCCGGATAAATGCGAAGATTAGTCACGCCTTCCGGTTTGGAACGCATCTGAAGACGGCATTTTTCATCGCCCGGACGAATGGAGTTATAGTCAACCACAAGTGCGAAATCATTTTCCGACACAAGGTCGAACATGGCTGCACTGACATGGAAAGTCACGTTTGCAGACAAAGGGAATGTACGCAGAATCTTGTTCTGAGGAATGTTTTCACAATAAATAGGAAGTGAAAGAGTCTTCTCCGTAAAAAGATTGACACAAATATTCGCATCCACACTATCCGGAACATATTTCACACCGTTTATCGTCTTCAAGGCAAGCCGGGTGTGCAAAGTGTCTTCAAGTCCGCTGAAAATACCGCGCTCCGTATAGGCGGCAGTGATACTGTCGTAATGATTTATCGAAGCATACACATCTACGGAGTCAGGAGTCAGCTCCACTCCGCACAACAGGTGCTGCTGCCCTGTCCTTATCTGCCCGTCAAATATCACAGACACCCTCTTCTTCTTTCCTGTAGAATAGTAAATATCTACTGACGACGGAGTTGTTGAGACAAATCTGACAGATTCGTCGAACTCTTTCGCAAGCAAGTTTCTCCAAACCGCACTGCTGATGCTAATATATCCCTTGGCACTCGACAGTTCGGAAAAATCAACGCGTATAGTCTTGTTCCTTCTTTTTGACAAATATTCAAGGATTGCAAACCCGCGACCGGAAATGTTGACTTTTATCGTTTCCGGTACCGGCGAAGTGAATATCACATTTTTCGGCACGTTATAAATGTTGACATTATAATCAATGCCGATATTCATACCCTCCTTGAAAGTCTGCAAGAACCAGAAGATGATGGCTACACATAGAAAAACAAAAAACACCAGAAGCTCGCGGTTGACCTTCACCAACCGCAATCTTCCGATGAGACGTCTATAACAACCGGTAATGCGTATGCGCAAATATTCAAATCCCGATTCTATATACATATATTCAAGACAGAGTATATGAAAACCATGACAGCCATAACCCTATGGCATGACCAAAATTAAAATACTACTGCTGCTGTGCCTGTGAAGGGTCAGCGTAAACATAGTTGCGGTCAATCTGGATTTTGACACCATTCGCAATCTCTATCACAATGTACGGACCGCCCTGATTGAGGTCTTTCACTGTTCCATATATACCTCCGGCAGTAACAATCTTACTGCCCACAGCAAGAGAGTTCCGGAAATTCTGAATCTCCTTCTGATGCTTCTTCTGAGGACGTATCATGAAAAAATAGACAATTGCAAACATCACAACAATCATAATGATCATTGTAGGGTCGAAACCGCCTTTGGCTCCGGCTGCACCCTGTAAAAGGTTCAAAAACATAAACTGCTTAATTTATAAATTAGAAATTATTTTTTTCACTTCATCGGAAGCTTGCCCTCCGCCTTCAGTTTTTTCACTACGTTGTCGATGATGCCATTGATATAGCCTCCGCTCTTAGGAGTACTGTAGTACTTGGCTATTTCGACATACTCATTGATAGAAACAGACACCGGAATGGCAGGAAAACTAAGAATCTCCGCCATAGCTATCTGCATAATGACCACATCCATATATGCCAGACGGCTGAACTCCCAGTTCTTGATGCTCTGGCTGATGAGTGAACGATAGTATTCATCATTGAGAATGGTACGACGGAAAAGTTTTACGGCAAAATTCCTGTCCTCGTCGTCCTTGTATTCCGGCATCAGAGGCTGGTCCGCTCCATTTTTCTCATCAAATCTCTTTATGGTTTTGAGAACAAAAGTATCGACAATCTCCTTGTCATCATTCCAATAGAGACTCTGATCTTCAAGCACTGCGTCGATACGCTCATCCTTCATGATGATGTTCTTGTATATCTTTCTCCAGACATCGCGGTCAAGGGAATAATCATTCTGTTCGCTTTCCATGTACTCCTTATAATATTCGGAAGCTACAATATCAGCGTACAGCTTCTTGATATAATCCTCATCATTCGCCCATGTCTTTTTCTGGTTCTCCTTAAATTCATTGAGTTGCTTATTCACCTCAAGTTGCATAATAAACTTGTTGTCAACAAACCTATGGCTGACCACAGCATCATTATGCGTAACGTTATTAAGATGTTCTTGATGCTCAACCTGCTCCAAAGCATAACGCGTCACTGCAACCATCAGCATAAGCAGATAGTTATAAAGGTCATAAGCCTTCGACAAGCTAAAAAGCAACTCCTTTTCAGCTGTATCAACGTTTTTCCCACCATTCTGATAGTAGGAATACATCAGTTGCACGATCTTCAATCGGATTAATGTGCGGTTAATCATAATGCAAAAAACTCTTTTTTTGTAAAACTCGTCTGCAAAATTAATGAAAATCCTCGAATAGTGATTCCTTTTTTAAGAATGATTAAAATAAAACGAAAAAAAACAGGTGAAATCTTGACAAAACAAAAAAAAACGAACAATTTTGCGGTGTTAAACACTGAAAAATACACCTTCCACGATGAAAAATGTGCATTGCGTCAAAAAAGTGAACACGTAAAATATTCAAAATGTAAAAACAATAAAAATACCATAGAAACAGTAAAAACAAAAAAAGAAACATTACAATGAACGAATCAGGTAAAGAACTTATATTCTCAGAAAATGTCAAGGCTGGGAAAAGAATCTACTACTTCGACGTGAGACAAAGTAGAAACGGAGACAAATATATCGCCATCACAGAAAGCAAAAAAAATCTCAGACGGGGATCAGGAAAACCCACACTTCACTTTTGAAAAACATAAGCTGTTCTTGTATAAGGAAGATTATGAGAAGTTCACGGAAGCCCTCCAGAAGGCAATAGCCGTTGCAAAAGGAGAAAGAGCAGCTACAGAAGAAGATTATGACATGGATTCTCATGGGAATCTTGCAAAAGGAGACA
The DNA here is from genome assembly GCA_021204165.1 of Prevotellaceae bacterium. Lineage (GTDB taxonomy): Bacteria > Bacteroidota > Bacteroidia > Bacteroidales > Bacteroidaceae > RGIG8745. The sequence continues at coordinate 1,023 of JAJPZU010000018.1, read as the reverse complement.
ACTATGAGGATTTCTCGGACAACAATTTAAAAATAGATATTGACTTTTAATCCATGGTTTATCCAAGTAAACCGAAAGAGATTAGCAGTCAAATACCAAGACAGGACATGCCGGAATAAGGATATACATATATAAAATATGCGCCAAAATCCGGACATAAACGGATATTATCAGAGGAAGAGTTCGATGCAATATCGAGCTCTTTTCTTTTTGTTCAGACCATTATGTCTTCTTATGGTTTTAATGCCCCATAAAAAATTTTTGAATACGCTTTTTTGGAAGGTGTCTGATTTTGACAAATTGACAGCATAACCAAGGATTTTTATTTCCAATTCGTCCATTCTACATCAAAACGCTTACTTTTTGATTTTTCCAAATGTTAAAATCCCAAGCCCTCTGGCACGCGTCAAAATGAAGCGTGTCGAACTTTTATCGGAAATCGGGGATTCTACGCGCATTTTCCGAGAGCCTCGTCAATTGTGAAATTGTGTTTCGATTTTGGATTTCGTATTCACATTTGTTATACTTTGACAAAGTCTTTCTGAATTTTCACCGCAGTGTTTTTAAATTTTCACCGCGGTGAAAATTTTTAAACACCGCGGTGAATTTTTTTTCACACCGCGGTGGAATTTTAAAATCACCGCGGTGAAATAAAAAAAACACCGAATTTCGGGGTAAAAAACGCTGGGCTTCGGGTTAAGTGTTAAGAAGTGTGTAATTAGCTGTTTCGGGAGTGTGTCTGAACAGAAACTGAAAAGTAGGTGGTTTTAGAGTGGTGTTTGGACACGGAAACGGCAAATTCAGCTATAAATTATTGGTAGTCAACAGATTACTAAAATTCTCTGATTTATCAAAAAATTGCGTCCGGCGCGATTTTTTGAGCGATTTTTATAAATTTGTATTCTGTTGATTATCAATTAGTTGTCTTCATGTTCAAATTTTCGTCTCTTCTCTGTCGGCAAAAAACAGCTCCAAATGTTAAATTTTCATTTTGGGCGAAAATATCATTTTGTCATTTTAAAA
>JAJPZU010000043.1 GCA_021204165.1 Prevotellaceae bacterium | reverse complement strand
TCCTCCCCTAAGTTAGGGGAGGTGGCGCGGTAGCGACGGAGGAGTCTGTGAATACGACCACAAAACATCCGACACAACACACGAGGAGTCTGTGAATACAACCACTAAAAAAACTGCATGAGGAGTCTGTTGAGAACACTCTGCTAACACATATACGAGGAATTTGTTGCATTATCTACTTAATCCAGCGATTTATAATCACTTTAAAACAGTTTCTAAATTACTCAAAAACAAATTTCGAGCAGCTTCTTAATTCATCAATAGAAGCAAACCGCACCTATTTCGCTCCATATAGAACGCAAATCCCAATCTCAACGGCATTTCCTCATATTATATCTATGACGGACGATATTATATCTATGACAGACAAGGCAAGCGTTTTTTACGATAAAACAGGTTTCCGTGAAATAGCCCCATTGAAGCAGAAAATTGACGAAGTACTGAGCAAACAACAATAATCATGATGACCTACACACCATATTCTTCTATAATTTGTAGGCTATTCTTTTTCTTACAAGCCCTTGCACCTGCCAAAAAGAAGTATTTTAACTCCAAAATTCCATATTTCAACAACATTAAAAGGCTATATTTTTGTCCAATAGGCAACATTGACTATTTTTGCAACTGAATGCAGTTGAAAAATCAAAGGTAAAAATGACACCTATTTACATTATTAAACTGTATCAGATTAATGATTGTAAATTTTCCAAAAAACAATATCACTATGAAAATTGGTAACATAATGAGATTTCCGATGCTGATAGCAGCCATGACGGTTGCACTTTGCGCCGGAGCACAAGCAAAATATGAAAGGCTTACGAACTTGCCCGCCGTATATATAAGGACATACGACAATGTGGCAATCACAAGCAAGACGACATACGTGCTTGCCACAATGTGGTACGTTGACGAAAACGACAACGTGACTCAATATGATTCGCTGGAAATCAGAGGACGCGGCAATTCCACATGGAATCTTGCCAAAAAGCCGTACAGGCTGAAGTTCCATACAAAAGAAAAGTTTCTCGGGAACGACCGTGCCAATGCAAAAAAGTGGACATTACTCGCCAATGCGGGCGACAAGACACTCATACGCAATGCCATCACCTCGCTGTTGGGCGAGTATGCCGGACTTCCGTTCAATCCGGCAGCGAAATTTGTCGATCTGACTCTGAACGGCAGATATGTGGGCAACTATCAGATAAGCGACCAGGTAGAAGTGAAGAAGAAGCGCGTCCACATCACAGAGCAGGACTATCCGCTGACCGAAACAAGCGACATTACCGGAGGCTATATGCTTGAGGTGGATGGTTTCCACGACGGAAACTGCTTCACCACTTCCAAAGGACGGGTGGGAATCCGCATACATTATCCGGAAGATGAGGAAATAGCTGCCACACAGAACCAGTATATACGCTCTTATATCAACAACTTTGAGACTGCACTCATGGGCAATGACTATACGGACGCAGAGAAGGGTTACAGACACTGGGTTGACTCCGTATCACTTGCAAACTGGTATATAGCCACGGAAGTGAGTGCGAACATCGACGGTTTCTACAGCACCTACTTCTACAAGAATTGTCAGGACTCCCTGATATATTGGGGTCCGCTGTGGGACTATGACATTGCTTACGGCAACGACTTGCGAAAAGGAGATACAAGTCGCAGTCTGATGACTGATGTAGGATATGGAGACACACGGACATGGATGAACAGGATGTGGGAAGACCCGTGGTTCGCCAATCTCATCAACCGCCGCTACCGTGAGCTTGTCAATGGAGGAATGGAGGAATATCTCATCCACAAAATAGACAGTCTGACGGCACTCATACAGGAGTCGCAGGATTTGAACTACCAGAAGTGGGGCATAGACCGCAGAATGTACAATGAGCGCGTGCTATATTCTTCATACGACCAATATGTAGATGATTTGAAGACATTTATATCCGTCCACATAGACTATCTGCAAACAGCCTTCCGGAGCAAGAGACCGGCAGGACCTACACCGGAATTTGTGGTAGAGAACTATTACTACAGATTTACAAATGCCAATACCACCAAAGCCATCGACATTACAGGACAAAGCGAAGAGGCAGGTGCCGGTATATGCACATGGAGCAACCTCAAAGGGCGCGAAAGCGAAGACTGGGTGATAACTCCTGTCGGCAAATATTTCCATATCACCAACCGAAAGGGAGGAATGGCACTGAACGACCCTACTATGGGCAGCGTGGGGCCGACCACAAATGTCGGCACACAGCTGAACACAGCAGAGCCGGATACCTTGGACGACAGACAGCTATGGCTTATCACCCCGCAAGGAACAGCGGGATATTACAACCTCACAAACAAGTACAGTCAGCACACAGCCAACCTGAACGGAGGTAGTTCGGCAGACGGCACGCAAGTGTTGAGTTACACTACAGACGGAAAGAACAGCACCAGCCTCAACCGTTTGTGGTACATCATTCCGGGAGAAGATTTACCATTCATTGAACCGGAAGAACCGGATGCCATCGCAGGCATCGAACCGGAAGAATATGCACTGGCATACAATGCTGATACGCAAATGCTCCACTTCGGCTCTGAAACACCGGAGGCACTGGTGTTCATTGCAAATGTTTTCGACGCCAACGGACGCAAGGTCTGCACTTTCCGCGCGGACGAGACATGTTCTGTGGCAGAACTGCCAAAGGGAACGTATGTCGTGTCATGGAAGTTCGGCAACAAAATCCGCTCTGCAAAGTTCATCAGATAAATGGACAAAGAACAAAGATACAATGAGTTCGGGCAGTGGCTCAAAGCCAAGCTCGGAATGAAAGTTCAGAAAATATCCATCAATGCAGGTTTCACATGTCCGAACCGCGACGGACGTGTCGGAACCGGCGGATGTACGTATTGCAACAACCAGACATTCAATCCTTCATACTGCCACACGGAGAAATCCGTGACGCAGCAACTGGAAGAGGGCAAGCAGTTCTTTTCAAGGAAATATCCGGAAATGAAATATCTTGCCTACTTTCAGGCATATACAAACACATACGGTGCACTATCGGAACTGAAAAGCAAATATGAGGAGGCATTGAATGTAGATGGAGTGACAGGGATTGTTATAGGCACGCGTCCGGACTGTATGCCAGATGCCCTGCTTGACTATCTTGAGGAACTCAACAGACGCACATTCCTGATTGTGGAATATGGCATAGAAAGTACGGACGACAAAGTTCTGCAACGCATCAACAGAGGACACGATTTTGCCTGCACGGCTGATGCCGTCCGTCGTACTCATGAGAGCGGAATACTCACCGGAGGACATATCATATTGGGCTTGCCGGGAGAATCTCACGAAAGTCTAATGAAAACAGCCGGAGCTTTGTCGTCTCTGCCACTCGACACGCTGAAAATACATCAGTTGCAGCTCATTCGCGGCACACGTATGGCAGAAGAATATTTCGCCTCCCCTTCCGACTTCCATTTGTTCGCTGTAGATGAATATATAGACACGGTAATAGACTTCATCGAACACCTGCGTCCGGACATTATACTCGAGCGTTTCGTATCACAATCCCCCGCCTCGTTGCTTGCCGTTCCCGGATGGGGATTGAAGAACTACGAATTTGTAGAGAAAGTGCGCCGGAGAATGGAAGAAAGAGATGCGCGGCAAGGCAAACTCTACAAGGCTGAATTTTGCCGGAATTGACAAAATGTAACTTCATCGAATAAAAACTCCATAAAATTTTGTAGTAGGTAAACAATTTTCTAATTTTGCAAGTATAAAACATTTACAAAATGTCACACTAACTATAAAATTAAATACTATGGATATCAAGAAAATCATGGCCAATCTTGAGGCCAAACATCCCGGAGAATCAGAATATCTTCAGGCTGTTCATGAAGTGCTTCTATCAATAGAAGAAGTCTATAACCGGCATCCCGAATTTGAAAAAGCCAAACTTATAGAAAGGCTTGTCGAACCGGAAAGAATTATCACGTTCAGAGTTCCGTGGGTTGACGACAAAGGAGAGGTACAGGTAAACTTAGGCTACCGCGTACAGTTCAACAGTGCCATTGGTCCGTACAAAGGTGGTCTGCGCTTCCATGCCTCTGTCAACCTTTCCATCCTGAAATTCCTTGGCTTTGAACAGACTTTCAAGAATGCCCTCACCACCCTGCCTATGGGAGGAGGAAAAGGCGGATCGGACTTCTCGCCACGCGGAAAAAGCGATGCGGAAATCATGCGTTTCTGTCAGGCTTTCATGAATGAACTGTTCCGCTATATAGGTCCGGAGATAGATGTGCCGGCAGGAGACATCGGTGTAGGCGCACGCGAAGTGGGCTATCTGTTCGGACAGTACAAGAAACTTACCCGCGACTGGAGCGGTGTGCTGACAGGAAAAGGACTTGAATTTGGCGGAAGCCTCGTCCGTCCGGAAGCAACCGGTTTCGGCGGTCTCTACTTCGTAAAAGAAATGCTTGCCGACAAAGGCATAGACATAAAAGGCAAGACAGTGGCAATCAGCGGATTCGGGAACGTGGCATGGGGTGCAGCCCGCAAGGTCACGGAAATGGGCGCGAAGGTAATTACCATTTCCGGACCTGACGGTTACATCTATGACGAAGCCGGAATCAGCGGCGAGAAAATCAACTATATGCTTGAACTGCGCGCAAGCGGAAATGACATCTGCGAACCGTATGCAGAAGAATTTGCAGGTGCAAAGTTCGTGGCAGGCAAACGTCCGTGGGAAGTAAAATGCGATATTGCCCTGCCTTGTGCGACTCAGAACGAGTTGAACGGCGAAGATGCCAAACAGCTCATCGCAAACGGCTGTATCTGCGTAGGCGAGATTTCCAACATGGGATGTACTCCGGAAGCCATCGACACCTTCATAGAAAACGAAATGCTGTATGCTCCGGGCAAAGCTGTCAATGCAGGCGGTGTGGCTACTTCGGGACTGGAAATGAGCCAGAATGCCATGCACCTCAGTTGGTCGGCAGAAGAAGTGGATGCCAAACTCCACGGAATCATGCACAACATACATGAACAGTGCGTGAAGTATGGCCGCCAGCCAAACGGTTACATCAATTATGTGAAAGGTGCCAACGTGGCAGGCTTTATGAAAGTGGCTAAAGCCATGATGGCACAAGGAATCGTTTAAATTCAATAAAGCGGCGAGATTATAAAATTATAAGGTTCTCACAGGAAAGACAATCTGTTTATCCCATTTATATTTAGCACCTTATAACATTACAATCTCGCCATTTTCTTTTTCTTCTCAAAACAGTAATATTGGTATTTTTATCTGTCATTTGTATAATAGCATTGTAAAACGGACGATGTAATTTTGCACCATGAAAACAGACAAAAGCAATAACTTTCAATATTACAGATTATGATGAAAGAGGAACAGACTACTCAAAAAAATATCCTGCTTTTGAGCAGCGATAAAAAAAGCGGCGAAAGTTTCAACCAACTCTATGGATGTATATGTATCAAAACTCCGTAAACATTTAAGCAAAGACCCGGACATCTCGATTATCAACATACACGGTAAAGGATTCAGAATGGTAGTACCGAACATCCAAACAATAGCGCAAAACAATTAAGAAGCTGTTTTTAAATGATTATAAATTGCTGAACTCAAGTAGATAATGCAACAAATTCCTTGTATATATTTAGCAGGGTGTTTTCGACAGACTCCTCATGTATATTTAGTAGGTGTGTTCTTGACAGACTCCTCATGCGTGACTTTCATGTGTTAGCATACGTATTCGACAGACTCCTCCGTCGCTACCGTGCCACCTCCCCTAACTTAGGGGAGGAGCTAAGTTACCGTATTGGGTGTTATCGCCAATGGGATTTTCATAGTCTTTTCAAGCTGTGGTATAT
>JAJPZU010000209.1 GCA_021204165.1 Prevotellaceae bacterium | reverse complement strand
CGTCGCTTTCTTCCGCAAACTTAGTGTTAGGGGAGGTGTCGCGTTAGCGACGGAGGAGTCTGTGAAAACACCCGCTAAATGTGTCTGTGAATATACCCGCTAAATGTACATGAGGAGTCTGTCGAGAACACCCTGCTAAATATATACGAGGAATTTGTTGTATTATCTACTTGAATCCAGCAATTTATAATCATTTTTAAACACCTTCTAAGAAGCTGTTTTGAATTTATTCAAAAATAATTTTATGGCAGCGAACTGTACCGTAGCTTCGTGGGAGTCAGCCCTATATTCATGATTAGTCGTTAGCCGTCTGATGTTTTCCCTGCCAAGAAAAGGTTCGCTCCACAATCCTCCTTTTTGGGGGTACAGGTACAAATGCTCTGTCCGGTTTATCAGACCGGAGAACAACAGACAGGTCACAATTCAATAACTTCTTGACAGTGTTTTTGACATTCTCCCCTCTGTATCCTCCGTCGGCAAGAATTTGTTTAAACTTAGGAAACCAGTATCTCATGGAATATCCCTAAATATATCCTGTGGCAGATAATATCTGAATATTCGTCTAAAAAGCAAAGAAATATTTTATTGTAAGCAAAAAAACAGTACTTTTGTGTATCTATAATAGTGGTGTTTTTATCACAATTAAGACAATGTTTATGAAGAACATATTTATTTTGATTTTGCTTGCTGTTTTCATGCAAGATATTCACGCACAGGAGACTGTTGCAAAAGGTTCTGTCGAGGAACAAGTCATAGACTTTTATAAATCATGGTTATGCACTGAGACGATGGAGCAGACCGCCATGCTGGAAGAAAAATACATGACTCCGGAAATGAAAAGGAAAAGAAAACGTATAATCGGGGCATGTGGTGCGGATCCGTTACTTAGGGCGCAAGATTACACTGAATATACGATGAACAGTTTGCGGTGTACCCACTTAACAGGCAACTGGTATAAGGTGTCGTTCCTGCATGAAGCGAACTCAGAGAGGGTGAATATTCCTATTAAGGTTTTGACGGACAAAAAACAAGAGAATGCGCTTATCGCATACGTCGTACCGGAATGGGGAGGAGAACAGTATGGAGATTCGTTGTTTCAACAGAACAAGAGCTACAAGTCTGTCATGGACAAATCGGCACGGCATGATGCTGAAACATTTGTAAAGTCGTTCTACCGGCAATATACTAATCTGTATGTAAGGATGGAAAGTACAATGGAACAGGACTTGGAAGAACTCAGGACAAAGTTCTGCACACGGGCTTTGAATGCAAAATTCAAGGAGGCGGCAGACTTTAACAAGGAGGATTGTGGTTGTGACAGCCATGATCTGCTGGTAAACAATTTTGACTTTGATGCTTTCTGGACATTAACTCTTACGATAAAGTCAGAAGGAGGGAATGTGTTCAGTGTTTCGTATAAGTACAAACCGGACGATTCGTCTGCGATTTCTTTCAAAGTAAAGGTGTGCGAAAAAGACGGATATTATAAGATTGAAGATGTATTGTTGTAGATTATAATGGCATTAGATTGTATATGAATGAGAAGCTCTAAGAGTGAGACATTCCAAAAAACAATAAAATAAGAATACCATGAGAAGAAACTTTTTATTAACTTTTTGTTTTCTTGTTTTCCTTGCATCTACTTCCTTTGTTTTATTTTCATGTATAAGCAAAACAGGCGGAGGAGAAGTAGGATATACACATTCCGTGTATTATTACCGTACTTCAGATCTTAATGCAAGATATGAAGATAACATCATAGAGCTGAGGTATGACGGAGAAAAGCCGGTGGACGGGTTCTTTTGGGGGACAAGTGACGAGTTTGATTGCGGCAGGGAGGACTATCGTCCCGGAGCCATTGTGTTGCAGATGAAAGATTTGAAGATAAGTAATGATACAATTTCATTTACGCTGGATTCACGAGGACAAATCTTTTTCAGCAATGCTATAGATGTTAATATACATTCGTGCGAGGAAGCACAAGAGAAAGGCTCTCGTTTGTGGCTTCAAAATCCGGGATGGATGCCTTTTCGAGATACAGTAAGATACAAAGGAATAATACACGACGATACTATAGGGATTGATTATATAGAGGAAGACTCGGAATGTTCATTTGGTTTTATACGATATTTTGTCAGAAAAAGTCTGGAAGAGATAAAAGCCATCGACAGACGTCTTCCCGAAGAAGAGGATATAGCCAACAGTATATTATGTCGAGGCAAAATGGACGAGGACAATATGGGAAATGGTAACGATGTTGACTTGGACAGCCTCATGAATATTGATTATGAAAAAGATGGACTGATTACATATTATCGATTCCCTGTATCCGGAAGAAACGACTCTATTCCAAGCAAAGACAGTTTTCTATGTGGTTTTGATGTGGATAAAGACGGACTGATGTACTTTGCCGGAGGCATTCCTCTGCAGGTGGCATGTTTTAGTAAGGAGGGTAAACTCCTTATTTATCGCAGGGTGATAGAGGGAAATTCGACAAAAATGGATTTATTCCATACTCGTCATGACAGCATATATATCATAGATGAGAACAAGAATGAGCTGATGCGTATGCACAGGGACGGTAGTGGGGATGTGGTGAGGATGAAACTTAAAGACGACACGATAAGGCAGTGCCAGTTCAAGGATGACTGTTTCTTGGCATTCAAAGAAGAGGAAAAAGAAGAGAAAATACTAAGCAGTGGCGAGTTCGTGAAAAATAAATGGAATCAGAAGACGTATGACTATGGCGGCAACCTGCTTGACGAGAGGACTATCGAGGTTTGTTATTTGGATATGTTGGTAATGGACGCTCCTGTAAAGGAGTCTGTGGAAGAAGAGAAGGAAGGTGGACTCTGGTATTATAAAGACTACAGAGGCAGGTATAAAGGACTGTATTTGTATTGGTGTGCTTATATTTTAGAAAATGGGATGTACTATGAGATACAGTTGACGGATAAGGATGGAAATATTAAGTACAGACGTAAGATATCAGATGATGCAGTTGTCGGTGAGACAAGAAGCACAGAATATAAAGAGTTTGGATTTTTGCATTTCCCAAGATATGAAATCGTCCGAAACAATAAGTTCTATCATGTTGGATTTCCTTTGGAAGAGAATTGTGCTGTCGTCACATGTATAGACCTTGAAGTGGCATTCCCGGATTTGTAAGGTTCGTGTTCTTATAAAGGAAGGATGTCCACGACACAGCTCTTCATCAACTTTCTTATTCTGAACTTGCTCAAAATATGTACTGTTTTCAATAAAGCTCGAAAAAAATGATGCGTATGTTTCAAAAAAATAGTAATTTTGCGCATGAAAGTGGATGCGAATGTCGTATAGAGCGCATTTGTATAATGGAAATAAATATCGGAGAATGAATGTTTTGCAGATTCATCCTCCACAAATCGTAATATTATGAGAAAAAAAATGATGCTTGCTGCACTTTTGTGTACGGTCTTTGTCTGTAATCCCTGCTCGGCTTCAGATGACGACTATGATTTGTATCTTCTCAGTTCAGAGGGGGAGTATGTAAGCCTTGGCTATTCAACTTTGCGAAGTTTGAGCTTTGCCCAGATGAGTGAGGACGGAAAGACCGTGAACAAGATGCTTGTAAACCGTGTGGATGGGACATCCGATGAGTTTAACCTGCTTACTTACGATGCAATAGTTTTTGAGTCTGTGGCAACTGGTATTGACGGCTTGCCGGAAGAAGCGGCTGATGATGCTGTTCTGGAGCTGCACGACGGAAAGGTGTATTGCCGTGCCGGCGGTGAAGTCAGAGTCTGTCTGCCCGACGGACGAGTGGTCAAGACCCTGACTGTAGAGAATGGCGGGACATTCTCCATGGAAGCACTGGCTTCCGGAATATATATCGTAAATATAAATGGCAAATCCGTAAAAATTCAGAAGAGATGAAAAAGACAATACTTCCTTTGGCTTTCTTAATGGCCGTTTCGTTGTATAGTGTGGCTCAGGTGGCTGAAATACCGGAAAAAGTATATGTCAATCGTGGCGGTACGGCAAACAAGACCGATGTATATAACATGAATTATGTCAGACGCATCGGACTTACTCATGGGACGCGCGTGGTTATCAATGATTCTGTCCGGCTGGAGTTTACGGATGGAACCAACGAGAGATATATTCTCAGAAGTGTGGATAGCTTGACATTCTATGCTCCGGAGGCACTCATGCGTCAACATATAACATATCAGGACAAGCATTACTCCACTTTCTATCCTACATACAGCGACAATTATCTCAATGTGGCAGGATGGGATCAGCGGGCGCAGTGGCAGCTTGCCAACATACACGACCCTTCTGTCATGAAGGCTGCCGACGGCTATTTCTATATGTCGCAGACTGATGCCGGCTATGGAAATCCTCAGGCGGGAAAAGGACATTATTATATGCGTCGCTCAAAAGATCTTGTCAATTGGGAACCTGTGACCTCCTATAATAATTCATGTCCTATGCCGGAAGAAGGCCCTGCTTGGCTTCTCGACTCGGCCAATTCCGTGAGAGAACGTAGAGGTGTGCCTTTGATTGCAGCCGACGGACTTGGCGAACGCGGATATTGGGCTCCGACCATTCGCCGTGTCAATGACAATCTCTACCGAATGTATTACAGCATTGTGCTGGATGGTAATTACATCAAGACCGGAGGAACCACGTTTGACGGAAGTTGGAATGAGCCTGCGTGGATAGGGTTGATGGAGACCGACAATCCTGCTTCCGGCAAATGGGTGGACAAGGGGGCTGTGCTGTGCTCAGCTTCTGACAAGGACAAAGACGCGTATTCGCGTAACGGCACAGGCGATTGGAATGCCTATAGCCGATGGAATGCCATTGACCCGAGCTATATCATCACACCCGAAGGCGAACACTGGTTGCTTTATGGCTCTTGGCATAGCGGAATTGCTGCCATCCAACTTGACCCCGAAACAGGTAAGACCATGGAACCGCTGGGAAATCCGTGGAACATCGGTACGGGGCAAACATCTACATACGGATGCTTGGTCGCTACGCGAAACAAGTCTTCGCGTTGGCAAGGCTCTGAAGGTCCGGAGGTGATATATAACCCCGAAACAGGCTATTACTACTTGTTTCTTGCATACGATGAGCTTGCTGTCGCATATAACACACGAGTGGTGCGTGCAAAGAGCATCACCGGACCTTATCTCGGCATGAACGAAACGAATGTCACGACAGTCGGAGGAGATGCCTATCCGGTGGTGACACACCCGTATAAGTTCAATGGAAAAGATATTGACGGATGGGTCGGTATCTCGCACTGTGCGGTTTTTGACGACGGACAAGGCAACTGGTTCTATTGCTCTCAGGGGCGCAAACCGGAGAACTATGAAGGAAATCCTTATGCCAATGCACTGATGATGGGGCATGTACGCAAAATTTATTGGACTTCGACGGGGTGGCCGGTCGTTTCGCCTGAGAGGTATGCCGATGTGGAACAGGCTCCTATCACGCGCGATGACCTTGTGGGCAGCTGGGAGTTGATAGACATGAGCTACAGTTATGACAAGCAGAAAACCTCTTCGGAACTTGTGGTGAAGGCTTCAAACATATCTGCAAACCGTGTGAGTCTTTCCGGAGCACTTTCCGGAACAGCCACACTCGATACCGACAATAACAGGCTTAATGTCACTTTGTCATCCGGAACAAAGATTGAACTCTGTCTCGGACGAGAACTTGATTGGGAGTCTTCCCCTCGTAAGGCGACAATCGTGTGTGGCGGATATACAGCTAACGGCACGAAAACTTATTGGGGAAAGAAGACGTTGTAAGTTCGCAGGTCGTTTGTGATACGTTTGGTTTAATAAAGGGTGTATTCGACAGACTCCTCCGTCGCTGCATACACGTGAGCTTGCGGTATGTTTGGGTTAAGGGGTGTATTCCACAGACTCCTCCGGCGATGCATACACGTGAACTTGCGGTATGTCTGGTTTAAAGGGTGTATTCGACAGACTCCTCCGTCGCTGCATACACGTAAACTTGCGGTATGTCTGGTTTAATAAAGGGTGTATTTAACAGACTCCTCCGTCGCTACCGCGCCACCTCCCCTAACTTAGGGGAGGAGCCAAG
>JAJPZU010000027.1 GCA_021204165.1 Prevotellaceae bacterium | reverse complement strand
ATAACAAATGTGAACATGCAACCCAAAATCACAACATTATTTCACAATTAAGAAGAGGCTCGGAAAATGCGCGTAGAATGCCCGATTTCCGATAAAAGTTCAGCACGCTTCATTTTGACGCGTGCCAGAGGGCTTGGAATTTTAACATTTGGCAAAATCAAAAAGACAGTGTTTCAACGCAAAAACGCGCAAGCAAGAAACAAAAATCACCAAACGCATAACATTTTGTCAGAAAATAAAATTGTTAAAATTTGCATATAAAAATTTTTGTTATGGAGGAGATTTTTCAACAACTGCAAAGTCCATGCCACACGTCAGAAATCCACACCCAAAGAATCTCCGAGAACAAGTCCGAGAACTCTTTTGCATGTATATGCAACAGCCACGACAAAAGAGCAAATCAAGTATGCCCCCACACAAGCATAACAAAAGATGCCGGATTCTTCATCCACATTTCACCCCTTAACTTCTCTGTTCAAAAGAAAAAGTGTAACTTTGCCGACAGATAAACCCAACGCACATTTATGTATTCACACAAAGCACATATCATATTCGTCAGCAAATATGCAGGAGAACATGTTTGCCGTTTGGTGCATGTACACCGGTTCAGCGGTTTTATCTAAGCAACATATCATCAAAACATTGCAAGCATAGAGGAACTACGCTATCGGGCCATCCCTACACGAATGGTCAGAGTATGCCCATGTGTCTCTCATGCTTAAATCCGGGCTACAATCGGCAACGAAGCCCCGACGAAGCAGATACAGGAGTTCTTCGTCGTGCAAACGAAGATTCAACCGCTGTGCCTCCGAAAGGCAAGACTCAAAGTACCGTTGCATCCGTAACACTACATCTATTTTTCAACACACAGATAAAAAGATTTTTTTATGTTTCGCATATTATTACTGCTGCTCATCGGCACCGGAATCGGCTTTATGCTGCGTAATTCCACCACATTAGTACACGGAATAGAAAAGAGTACACGATACACCATATTCCTGCTGCTGTTCATACTCGGAATATCCATCGGCTCCAACCGTTCAATCATAGACAATCTCGGCAGTGTCGGGCTGGAGGCATTCACTGTCGCCTTTCTGGGCATTGCCGGGAGCTTCCTCGCCGTCTCTTTATTCAAGTATCTGGCATCCAAAAAGAAAGGAGGCGGAAAATGAAAGACTCACTGACTCTTCTGCTCGTCTTCGCCGCAGGCATCTGCCTCGGAGTGTCGGACATGGCACCCGCCGTCCTGCATCTTCCGTGGCTGCCGACTGTGGCATTGTCGTTGCTGATGGTGCAGGTAGGCATAGGGCTTGGCTCAAGAAAGGACTTGTCCGCCATCATCAAGTCGCTGCACTGGTCTATGCTCCTGCTCCCCCTCTCGACCATTGTGGGCACACTCGCCTTCTCCACCCTCGCCCTGCTTCTTTTCAGGCATGAGAATCTGAAAGACATTCTTGCCATCGGGAGCGGATTCGGATATTATTCGCTATCCTCGGTTCTGATAGCAGAACTGAAAAGTGCGGCAGTCGGTATGGATAAGGCCACACAGCTTGCCACCATCGCACTGCTTGCCAATGTCACACGCGAAGTGTTTGCACTCCTGTGCTGCCCAATCATCATACGTAGAGGCAAAGGGGATGCTGCCATATCCATTGCCGGAGTCACTTCAATGGATGTCTGTCTGCCCGTGATAATAGGAAGAGACGGAAGCGAATCGCAACTGTTGCCGGCAGCCGTATTCCACGGCTTCATACTTGAACTGTGCATTCCTCTGCTTATCACCTTCTTTTGCCAGTGAACTCACCGGCTGACTCCATTCGCACAAAAGCCGTCAACAAAAGACATTTACCATGACAAGTGGCACATAAGCGGGTGCATCCGACAGACTCCTCTGCCGGATACACCCACTTAAAACATAAAAAAGACGCGGACGTTTATTTCATACACCACCTGTCCATCCATTCTGTAAGCCGGAACACATAAACCAATACAGGATTAACAAATACATAAAACAGGACAAAACTGACATTTGCATCCTAAATCCGAAATTAATTGTGCCCGAACCACCTATGTTTCAAAAAAAAGCATATTATTGCACATCATACAAAAGTTATATTCGCTTTATCTTAATCTCATGCCATAACAGAACTAACACGCACATGGTTTCATCTATACGAAATATCTGCCCTCTCGTTCTCAATATAGGAATTGCGAGACACGAATGCGACTGGAACTGGAAGAATATACAGAGTCCGTTCACACGCATCTATTATGTGACGGAAGGAACGGCCCAGATAGTCCTTCCCGACGGCACATACACACTCAGGCCAAACTACCTTTACATGATTCCGGCATTCACATGCCACAGCTATATATGCCAGTCTCTTTTTGTGCATTATTATCTGCATATCTACGAGGAATATCAGACAGAATCAGGAATATTCGACGAATTTGACTTTCCGGTAGAAGTGGAAGCCGGAGATTTTGAGCTTTCGCTGTTCCAAAGACTTCTCGCAATCAATCCTTCCATGCAACTGCCGGCTTCTGACCCGACCACATACGACAACAACCCGACTCTTGTCAACAACATCATCAAATACAAACAGAGCTTCATCAGCAGGCGCACCGAGTCGCAAGGCATCACACAAATTCTTCTTGCCAGATTTCTTGAAAAAGCGCAGCTTAAACACGATACGGCGGACACACGAGTAAAAAAAGCATTGTCTTTCATCAAGAAAAACATATCAACAGCTCTCACCACAGACTCTATAGCAGCTAAAATGTGCCTGTCCAAGGAATATTTCATCAGGATATTCAAGACCGAGACAGGAATGTCTCCTTTAAGATATATCAACAACAAGAAAATGGAGAAAGCGCAACTGATGCTCATCACAAGCGATGAGCCTATAAAAAACATTGCATTCGCACTCTTATACGAGGACTACTCTTATTTCATACGTCTCTTCCGAAAAACAACAGGTATGCCCCCTGCCGAATTTCGAAAGATGAACAAAGCCAGATATACATCCGCACTCCTATAGACCACAGAAAACAATGCGCTTTTTAGATGCGGACGAAAACCTCTCTCAGAAGCAATGAAAGAAGTGTACTACATTCCGTTTTGAAATAAATTCAAGCGGTTTCTTACTCAAACTCAAGCAAGAATGTGGTGTTCCACCCCTTTGTCCCGGAAGGAAGCAGACTGATTCGCCCGCCCGACAAAGTCATGATGCGGCGAGAGAGCGACAGTCCAATTCCGTTTCCGCCCTTCTTCGTGGTAAAAAACGGAACGAAAATATCCTCCGCCAGCTGTTCATCCACTGCCGGACCATTGTTGCTGACATAAATAAATATGTGCTCCCGCTCATCAACCAAAGCCCTAACCCTTATGCGCCCGTCTTCCATTCCTGCCTCCTGAATGGCTTGCACCGCATTTTTCAGCAAGTTAATCAGCACTTGCCTTATCAGATTCGGGTCGGCATAAAGGAGCAAATCTTCCGGTTCCACACGCGCTGTACACTCTATATTGTCGGGCACAACACCCAGCCCCCGCACTGTTTTCCACAGTTCAACAAAAGAGAATGCGGAAAGATGCGGCTTCTGTAGAGCCGAAAACTTCCTGTAGCTGTCAACAAACTGCATCAGTCCGCTCGACGTTTCATGAATGGCGCGCATTCCCTCATACAAATCTCCCTCCCTAATCTCCGGACGGTTCATGAAAACTTCGCTCAAAGACGATATCGGTGCAATGGAGTTCATAATCTCATGAGTAAGCACACGTGTCAGCTTCATCCATGAATCAAGTTCCTTGCCACTCATTTCATCACGAATATCATTAAGGGCAATGACTCTCACGTTTTCGCCCGCCAATTCTATCTCCACAGCCTTTAGCACCAGATGCACCTCTCCCTTCTCCGTCTGAAAATGAAGATTCACACTTTCCCCGCTCTGCAACGCGCGTACCTTCTCGGCACAAGACTCACCATAGCGGTCCAACTGCGACAGAGTAGATAGAATCGGCAAGCCAAACAGTCTGGCGGCGGCCGCATTGGTCTGCACCACCTTCCCTTCCGTATTGAGCACCACAATGCCGGTGGTCACACTTTCCAATATCAATTCATAGTACCTCTCCTTCTGTTCCATCCATTGTTTCTGCTCTCCCATCATCTTGCCGAAATCATTCAATGTTTCCTGAAGGACAAGCTCGGTGCCGCTAACACCCTTCATCGGCAGACGGAAGGAGTAGTCGAAGTTGTGCATCGCCTCAAGCATCAGCCTACATCTTTCACGCAACATCTTCCGAGAAAGCAAGAAAAGATAGAAAGAACAGAGACACAACAATCCCCCGACCGCCGTCAACCACCACAAACGGAAACAAAACGCATACGTGAGAACACTCACACCTGCGGCAACAAAAAAGAGTCTGAAAAACGTATAATTGAACCTTTGCATAGAAACAGAAATGAACAGGATATAAAAAAGCTACGAAAGCAGAAGATTGCCTACAAGCCGTATTTCTTCATTTTGTTGTAAAGCGTCTGTCTGGATATGCCCAGCATGGCAGCAGCCTGCGACATGTTACTGCCGCACTTGTCCAATGCCTTTTCCAGAAGTCCGCGTTCCATCTCGTCTATTGTCTGAATCGCATCGTCACCCGCACGTGTCTCAGCCTTGCCGGCAACCGGCTCTTCATGCGAAGAGGCGGCAAACAGAATGTCCTTGTCCGTCAACAGATTGTCGTCGGACAAGATGACCGCCTTCTCCACCACATGCTGAAGTTCGCGTATGTTGCCATACCAAGAATGCGCCTGTAGCTTCACCGCCGCCTTATCCGAAAAGCCTTTTATGCGACGTCCGTAACGCGAAGCATACATGTCGAGGAAACTCTGTGCAAGAGGCAGTATGTCCTCACTGCGCTCCCGCAAAGAAGGTATATGCAGATGAATGGTATTGATTCTGTAAAACAAATCTTCACGGAACAGCCCGTCCTTGACCATATCCTCCAGACTACGGTTTGTCGCACAGATGAGCCGTATGTCCGTAGGCTGGGGCTGACTGCTTCCCACTTTCACAAACATCTTCTTTTGTATGACCGTGAGCAGCTTCGCCTGAAGATGATAAGGCAGATTGGCAATTTCGTCAAGAAACAGTGTACCTCCGTCGGCAGCCTCAAATCTTCCCGTCCTGTCCGTATAGGCATCGGTAAATGAACCTTTGGTATGTCCGAACAGTTCACTTTCAAACAAAGACTCGGAGACCGCTCCCATATCGACCACCACCAAAGGCTTGTTTCTGCGAGAAGACAAGCGGTGTATTTCGTGGGCAAGCATGTCCTTACCCGTACCGTTCTCACCGGTAATCAGAATATTCGCATCGGTGCTCCCCACCTTCTCCACCATCTGTTGCAGTCTTTGCATGGCAGCAGACTCGCCCCAGTACATCTGCCCGGACGCACCACGAGGCGACGACGACACAGAGGCATCAGTTCCCCTTGTCCGCGACTTCTTATAGACATTCGTCAGCGTCTGAATCAGCTTGGCATTGTCCCAAGGCTTTACAACAAAATCGGCAGCACCGTCCTTAATGCCGGTTACAGCCAGCTCTATATCCGCATAAGCCGTGAACAGAACCACTTCCGTGTCCGGATAGTGGGTCTTTATGTCACGGAGCCAGTACAGCCCTTCATTTCCGGTATTGACTCCGGAAGAGAAGTTCATGTCCAGAAGCACTACATCGGCTTTCTCCTTCAGCATGGCTGCCTTGATGCCGTGTGGAGTGGAGAGAGTGACAATATGTTCAAAGTATTCAGCTAATAGATATTGCAGCGAGGTGAGTATATTCTTATTGTCATCAACAACCAACAACGTTCCTTTTCTTTCCATACAAAATATATCTTTTCATTCTGCACGACATTGCACCGAAACCAACAGACTGATGCAATAGCCCTGTCCATAAAAATGCCCAAGATGAACAGGCGCACATTCATGTCGTCAAAAACTATTACAAAGTAATAATATTTTTCTTTTGTGACAAAAGAATCAAAAAACAAATATACAAATTGACATGCCAAGTTATACAAGTGCAAACAATGGATTCACTATAAAGGGTGTTCTCGACAGACTCTTCATGTGTGGCTTGCGTATATTGGCTGATGTTTTCGACAGACTCCTAATACATTGTGTGGATGTTTTGTGGGTGTATTCGACAGACTCCTCCGTCGCTACGCGCCACCTCCCCTA
>JAJPZU010000146.1 GCA_021204165.1 Prevotellaceae bacterium | reverse complement strand
GGTGGCGCGATAGCGACGGAGGAGTCTGTGAATACAACCATCCAAGTTACCGTATGGGTTGTCAGTGCTATACATTCGCATCATAGTCTTTTCAAGGTGAGGTATATAGGCTCCTCCCCTAAGTTAGGAGCAATTGGGGAGCTTGCGACGGAAGAGTCTGTGAATACAACCATCCAAGTTACCGTATGGGTTGTCAGTGCTATACATTCGCATCATAGTCTTTTCAAGGTGAGGTATATAGGCTCCTCCCCTAAGTTAGGAGCAATTGGGGAGCTTGCGACGGAAGAGTCTGTGAACACACCCGCTAAATATACATGAGAAATCTGTCGGATACGTCTGCTAATATACACAAGTCACACATGAGGGAGCCTGTGAATACACCCACAAATATACATGAGGAGTCTGTCGAATACATCCCGCTAAATATACATAAGAAGTCTGTCGTAACACCGTCTGAGTTCCTGACAATAAATTAAAAACAGCTTCTAAGAAATTAAACGGTTTCTCATTTTTTTCTCTTTTGATTTAAAGCCGTATCTTTGCAAGCAAAGAACAAAAAACTAAAAAAATGGAAAAGAAGTTTAATCGTACATTGGTTACATCTGCTTTGCCGTATGCCAACGGCCCTGTTCATATAGGTCATCTGGCGGGAGTATATGTCCCGGCAGATATATATGTGCGCTATCTGCGACTCAAAGGCAAAGACGTGCTTTTCATTGGCGGCAGTGACGAACACGGAGTTCCGGTAACAATCCGTGCAAAGAAAGAAGGATGCACTCCGCAGGACGTGGTGGATCGCTACCACGGTATCATCAAAGATTCATTTGAGAAATTCGGAATATCTTTTGACATTTATTCAAGAACGACATCGGACATCCATCATAAGTTTGCAGCCGACTTCTTCAAGACGCTGTATGATGCGGACAAGTTCGTGGAAATAGAGAGCGAGCAATATTATGACGAAGGAGCCGGACAATTCCTGACAGACCGCAACATCAAGGGTGAATGTCCTCGCTGTCATGCAGAAGGTGCCTACGGAGACCAATGTGAGAAGTGCGGTTCAACCTTGTCTCCCGACGAACTTATCAATCCGGTCAATGCACTCACCGGCAATCCGCTTGTGAAGCGCAAGACAAAGCACTGGTATCTGCCTCTCGACGCTTATCAGCCGTGGCTTGAAGACTGGATTCTGAAGGAGCACAAGGAATGGCGTCCGAATGTATATGGACAATGCAAGAGCTGGCTGGACGCAGGTCTGAAGCCTCGTGCCGTCACTCGTGACCTCGACTGGGGTATTCCTGTGCCGGTAGAGGGAGCGGAAGGAAAGGTGCTGTATGTATGGTTCGACGCGCCTATCGGATATATCTCAAACACCAAGGAGTTGTGCGATGCTCATCCGGAAAAAGGGACATGGGAACAGTGGTGGAAGAGCGAAGACACCCGCATGATTCATTTCATCGGAAAAGACAACATTGTGTTCCACTGCATCGTCTTCCCGTCCATGCTCAAAGCACACGGCGGCTATATACTGCCGGACAATGTGCCAAGCAATGAGTTCCTGAATCTGGAGGGCGACAAAATATCCACCTCGCGCAACTGGGCTGTATGGCTCAACGAATATCTGGTTGACATGCCCGGCAAGCAGGATGTGCTCAGATATGTGCTCACCGCCAATGCGCCGGAAACGAAAGACAACGACTTCACATGGAAAGACTATCAGGCGCGCAACAACAACGAGCTTGTGGCTGTGTATGGAAACTTCGTGAACCGTGCATTGCAGCTCACACAGAAATATTACAACGGCATTGTGCCTGAATGCGGAGAGCTTACAGACTACGACCGTGCCACACTCGACGAGTTCAAGGATGTCAAGCAGAAAGTGGAATCTCTGCTCGACAACTTCAAATTCCGTGACGCTCAGAAAGAAGCGATGAATCTTGCGCGCATAGGCAACAAGTACATCGCGGACGAAGAGCCGTGGAAAGTAGTCAAGACTGATCCGGAGCGTGTAAAGACCATCATATACATTTCTCTTCAGCTTACGGCCAATCTGGCAATTGCGTTTGAGCCGTTCCTGCCATTCTCATCGAAGAAGCTTCGCGAAATGATCAACCTCGACAGTTTCAGCTGGGACGAACTCGGTTCTACTGAGATTCTGCCGGCAGGCAAGCAACTTGCCAAACCGGCTCTGCTGTTTGAGAAAATCGAAGACGATGTGATTCAGGTACAAGTTGACAAACTGCTTGCCACGAAGAAGGCAAATGAAGCAGCCGAAGCTAAAGCAGCCCCTATCAAGGAGAATGTCTCGTTTGACGACCTCCAGAAGCTTGACATACGTGTCGGCACCGTACTGGAATGCGAGCGTGTGCCGAAGATGAAAAAGCTGCTGAAATTCCTCATTGACGACGGGCTGGAAAAGCGCACCATCGTCAGCGGCATTGCCCAATGGTATGAGCCGGAACAGCTGAAAGGCAAACAGGTGTGCTTCATCGCCAATCTGGCACCGCGTGAATTTAAGAACGGACTTGTAAGCGAGGGTATGATTCTCTCGGCAGAAAACTGGGACGGTTCAATCGCCGTCACTACGGTAGAGCATGAGGTCAAAGCCGGAAGCGAGGTGAAATAAAGATGTGCATGCACTCTGACATTCATGCGTCCGCATTATATTTGTGACGATGAAAGCAGTAATCGATGACAAAATACCTTATATAAAAGGAGCAATCGAAACGATTGTGGATGAAGTGGTGTATCTGCGCGGCAGCGAAATCACTTCTGCCGATGTGCGTGATGCAGACATACTGATTGTGCGCACACGTACTCGTTGTAATCGTAACTTGCTGCAAGGGAGCAAGGTACGTCTTGTTGTCACGGCAACCATAGGTTATGACCACATAGACACGGAATATTGCAAGGAAGCCGGCATACGATGGGCGAACTGTCCGGGATGTAATGCCGCTTCCGTGCGCCAATATATACACAATTCCCTACTGGTACTCGGACTTCTGCATCCGGGAGTCACAATCGGGGTAGTCGGTGTGGGGCATGTCGGAGAACTGGTAGCGGCAGACTGCCATGCGGCGGGAATGGAAGTCATACTTTGCGACCCTCCGCGCCGTGACCGGGGCGAGACATTCTGCGGACTCCCCTTCAGCGACCTCACGGAAATAGCAAAGAGGGCGGATGTCATCACCTTCCACACTCCATTGACGCACACGGGCAAATATCCTACATTCCATCTGGCAGACGACAAGTTCTTCGGAAGTCTTCTCCGTCAGCCTCTGGTTATAAACTCAAGCCGCGGAGCCGTGGTAGATAATACGGCATTGCTGGACGCACTGTACAAGAACAGTATATGTGATGCAGTGGTAGATACATGGGAGAATGAGCCGGACATAAACACCGAGCTTCTCGACAAAGTGGTCATAGGCACACCACACATTGCAGGGTATTCGGCCGACGGCAAAGCGAATGCCACAAAGATGGCATTAATGGCTGTATGCGACTTTCTCAAATGCGCATATACTTTCAATATTCAGCCTCCTGCTTTACCGGAGGAAATGCGCCCTACATCCCACGATGCGGATGAACGTGCATTGCAGCTCTACGACCCGCGTATTGACAGTGCAAGGCTGAAAGCATGTCCTTCGGAGTTTGAGCATCTTAGAGGGAACTATCATTTACGACGTGAATTTTGGTAATTATTAATATAAAAAGGGATTCAAAATGAAGAAAACTTTATTGTCCATAGTTGTGGCTATCGCCTCAACTCTAAGTGCAAGTGCACAAAACTGGTTCTCATACGATGTATGCAACCATCTGTCAGTCGGTGTCGAAGCCGGTTCTCCGGGTATCGGACTTTCTGCGGCAACGACTTTAGGCAGCCATCTCCAGCTTCGTGGAGGTGTCACAGTGATGCCAAGTTTCAAGTTCAGCAATGAGCTTATGGCAGATTATTATTACGATTCGAGTTGGACTTACGGTGGTTATTATGTAGATGCAGAAGCCAAGACAGGCTTTGTGAACGGCAATTTATTGGTAGATTTCTTTCCTGCGAAAAACAGCAGTTTCCATTTTACAGTGGGAGCCTATTTCGGAGGAAGCAAAATCATAGAAGCTTATAACAAAGAGGACGGTGATCTGCTTAATTATGGAAATATCCATATCGGTGACTACCGGTTAACTCCCGATGAAAAAGGCAATATCAATGCACAGATTAAGACAAACAGTTTCAAGCCATACGTGGGACTGGGATTCGGTCGTTCTGTATCCAAGAAAAAAACGTTGAGTTTCCAAGTCGATATGGGTGTACAGCTCTGGGGCAAGCCAAAGCTCTTTTGTAATGGAGAACAACTTGAGGTTGAAGATGTGGACAATATGGACGATGATGGAGAATTTCTGGATGTTATAAGCGATTTGAGAGTGTATCCGGTCATCAGCTTCTGTCTGTCAGGAAAGATTTTCTAACAACATCCTTACAGGCTTTGAACGTTTGTTCTAAACTTCATTTCATTCTACATACTCCGGCAGATGCAAAATATCTGCCGGATTTTTTATGCTTCTGAACAATATTTCTATTTCCGTTGTTTTCTTATCAGAAAAACGTAAAACCTAAACTCAATATGGAGAAAGAAAAATTGACAAATGAAGCAGGTGCTCCGGTAAGGGACAACAGAAACTCACTGACAGCCGGAGAGCGCGGGCCTCTACTCATGGAAGACTTGTGGCTGATGGAGAAACTCGCTCACTTTGACAGAGAAGTCATTCCGGAAAGACGGATGCACGCCAAAGGCAGCGGAGCTTTCGGACATTTTACGACGACACACGATGTGACACAATATACTTGTGCCGATATATTCTCGGAAATAGGCAAGAAGACAGACGTGTTCGTGCGTTTCTCCACCGTGGCGGGCGAGCGTGGTGCAGCAGACGCGGAACGAGACATCAGAGGCTTCGCCATCAAGTTCTACACGGAAGAAGGCAACTGGGATCTTGTGGGGAACAACACACCTGTATTTTTCCTGCGCGACCCTCTCCAGTTTCCGGACCTGAACCACGCAATCAAGCGTGACCCACGTACCAACATGCGTTCAAAGCAGAACAACTGGGACTTCTGGACTATGCTTCCGGAGGCTCTCCATCAGGTTACAATCGTCATGTCCGACAGAGGTATTCCGGCTTCTTACCGACATATGCACGGATTCGGGTCACACACTTACAGCCTCATCAACTCTGAAGGCAAGAGGGTGTGGGTGAAGTTCCACTTCCGCACCCGGCAAGGCATCAAGAATCTGACCGACGAAGAAGCGGAAGCAATCATCGCCAAAGACCGTGAAAGCAATCAGCACGACCTGTATGAAGCTATTGAACGCGGAGATTACCCTAAATGGACGTTGTATTTCCAAATCATGACTGAGGAGCAGGCGCGCAAGCATTATGAGAATCCTTTTGATCTCACTAAAGTATGGAAACATGCCGAATATCCTTTGATAGAAGTAGGCGAACTTGAATTGAACAGAAATCCGGAGAACTACTTCGCAGATGTGGAACAGGCGGCATTCTCGCCGGCGCATATCGTTCCGGGAATAGGTCTTTCGCCGGACAAGATGTTACAGGGACGTCTGTTCTCATACGGCGATGCGCAGCGTTACCGCCTCGGTGTCAATCACGATCAGATTCCGGTGAACCGTCCTCGATGCCCCATGCACAGTTACCACCGTGACGGACAGATGAGAGTAGATGGAAACGCTGGTTCTACAAAGGGATATTTCCCTAACGGAATAGACGAATGGCAGACAAAAAGCGGACTTGCATACACTGATTCTCCTACCGACGGCGAGGCCATGAGGTATGACCAATATGCAGACCGCACAGACGATTGCTTCCGTCAGCCGGGCGACCTCTACCGTCTTATGACTGAAGACAAAAGGAAGCTGCTCATCAAGAATACCGCAGCGGACATCATGACCGTGACTGACAACATCAAATATCGACATGCCGCCCACTGCTATCTTGCAGACCACGAATACGGAACACGGATTGCAGAAGCTCTAAACCTTGACATGGGCTATGTGAAGCGGCTCGCCGCAATGACAGAACGGGAGCGACTGGCAGCGACAAAGCAGTGTAAACCATGACAATACGACATGCGTATCCGACAAAGTTGGCAGTTCTGACATCTGAAAATTCAAAAATGGCAGAAACTCACCTTTGGCGCTTATTTTGCACTTAAATAGTTGAATGACAGAAGCTAAGACTACAAGAAAGGAGAAATAAAAGTCGAAAGCGGAGGACATTCAAAAGAGCGAGAGGTAACAGAGTATGAACTTTTAAATTGAACGATTATGTTAGGAGTTACATTAATAGTTTACGGTATCATTGGTTCTCTCTTTGTTATAAGCAATTTCGCTATATTGAAGTATCGCAGATAGCGGAAACGCTAACAAAGCAAATATAAACAAATTGGAAGGGCGGCCACAGTGGACCGCCCCTTTTTTATGTCCTCTTCATAATTCTTTTTATGTATTGCCGGCACGAAAGCGCGGAAAGAAAACAATAAAACTTCTTTTATGACGTTTTTGTTTTAAGAGTTATTCTCTTCTAAGATAATCATTAAAGAAACAAGTCTGAAGTGAAAGAGTTGCATCATAGAATATATTCAACATTTGCTGTCTTTTTATTTGCCTGTATATCTGTCTCCGCACAGGTACGCAAAGTCATGAATCGTCCGTACATTGACCAACGACGTATTCATTACGGTTTTATGGCAGGAGTACACCTTCAGGACATGGAATTTCAGAACAACGGGTATATTGATGAGAACGGGAATCAATGGTTTACAGACATAGGGAATTATGACCCGGGATTCAGCGTAGGTATTCTCGGTGAACTTTATCTGACCAAACATCTTGCTGCAAGAGCTATCCCTTCCATGCACTTCGGCACCAAGACTGCCACTTTCCATAACCACACGGACAACCGGATAGAACGGGAAACCATCAAATCCACCTATATATCATTTCCCATTGACTTGAAATTCAGTGCTGAGCGATTCAACAACTACCGTCCTTATATGATGTGCGGTATAAACCCTATGCTCGACCTTACAATAAAGAAGCAAAAGAATCTGCTTCTGAAACCATTCGACTGCTATCTTGAAATAGGACTGGGATGCGATTTCTATCTTCCGTTCTTCAAGTTTATTCCGGAAATAAAGTTCTGCTACGGTCTGATGAACATTATAGAAAAAGACCGTACCGACCTTATCGACGAGAATCTTCAGGTATTTACCAAATCCATAGACAAGGCTCATTCGAAAATGATTGTCATCTCGTTCTACTTTGAGTGAAGGGATAAAATCACCGATTGTAGAAATGAAAGTCAAAACAAAGCGTAACGAACACAACAGAAACCGTGTTCGTTACGCTTTGTCTTTATCTTCTAATGTAAGACAGAGAACTGTCGTCCTGAAACCAAAACTATATACGGACAATGCGCTGAAAACATATTATCTGTGCAGCGAGAAACTAAAAACAGTGCGCAGAAAACTTTAATCGGCACTGCTGATTATAAAAACGGCAGTGCCGATTATGTAAACTGCACTGCCGATTATAAAAACGGCAGTGCTGATTAAAGTTTTCAGCACACTGTTTTTCACTCCTCGCTGCACTGTTTTTCATTCCTCGCTGCACAGATATTTTTATTTTACCGGCAATTTCAACTTGACGAAAGACGGTCTGTAACAATTTTTCGTAATAAATAAAAAAACAGATTCTAAGCCATTCTGTTGCAGGAAGACTTATTCTTTCTGCTTCCTATCAACCAATGTTGTTTCAGCCACTCACGGACAGGTTCGTCATATAATCTAAGTGAAACATAAGCAATGGCAATAGCTAATACAAAGATAGCTACGGCTACAAAAATATGCGTACTCAACGGAGCATCCGGATGATGAACCGCCCAACTCATCTGTACATATATCCACGGATAGTGGGTGATATAAAGCGGATAGGAAATCTCTCCCAGAAACTTGCAAACAGCTACCGACTTTCTCCCCTTTATAGAGCTTCCGGCACCCATCATTACAATTAACGGAAATAGAATGATTATACAGATGGCATTATAGGCTCCGTCTATCCAAGGCTGTGCGGCACCGCCAATGTGCGGCACTACAAGAATCACGGTAATCATCAGTGAGCACCACCAGAATCCTCCTTTTACCTTTATCAGCTTGTTGATTCGCGAAAGTAACAGACCCGCAAAGAAAGGATAAAGCAGCCGCGCTATACCTATATACAATTGGTCGGGAGAAAGACCGAAACCGCCAATGACAGTATATTTGGCATAGTTCCGAACCTCAAGTAATCCGAAAACGTCAATATTAAAAGCCACATCAATGGTAAGCAATGCCGAAAGAGCCACAAAAATGCCCAACAGAAGTTTGGAGAAATGCCGTATGACCAAGGCATAAAAGATATTGGCTATATATTCCCACATTAACGACCAGCTCGCTCCGTTCAGCGAATTAAGTTCCGACCAGCCGCGTATATCCCATGACGGCAGTGCCGGAAGCATCATGCAACCAAGCAAAGTCAACAGGAGAACCTGCCACCACGGAGTTTCCATCACCAATGAAAACTGTGGAGAGTCACTAAAGTAAAATAATGCCGCACCTATCAGCGTACCCATAATTACCATAGGATGCAGACGAACCAGACGACGCTTGAAAAAGTCACGCATGGTCATTCTGTTCCAGCGGTCATCATAGGCATATCCAATGACGAAACCGGAAAGGACAAAGAAGAAATCGACAGCCAGATAACCATGATTCAAAATTTGAAACATAGGACCTTTGGAATAGGTCTCAAAAAGATGGAAAGCCACCACTATCATTGCGGCCACTCCGCGAAGCCCGTCCAATATCTCATAACGGGGCTTGGATGCTAAATAATTTGTTGCCATATTATATATTATAGTTTATTCGGAGGTACAAAGTTACCCCATGGATAAAAGACCTTGTTATATTATCATTTCATATAATTGTCTTATATTTGCATTTACACTTAATTAAGAAATAAGAAAAGATAAAAATAAGATAATGCAGCAACAAAAACGGTCTTTTGAGTTTGAAAGTGTTGTTCTATCCCCTGACGAACAGATAGGACTGCATCGGCAGGACACATGGGAATTGTCTTACATTATTGCCGGTTCAGGCATCAGGCAGATTGGCGACAAATCAGAATCATTCAAAAGCGGGGAAGTGGTCATGATACCTCCCGACATACCTCATTGCTGGTATTTTGAGCGTGGAGTGTCGGGTATCGACGGCAAGATAGCCAATATCACAATTACATTCGACAATAAATTTCTTGACAATTGCCAAACGGCTTTTCCTGAGCTTCATGAGAGCATAAGCAGCCTGAAGAGACAACGGAATGCTGTAAAGTTCAACGGAAGTCAAGCGGATGCCATTATTTCTATTTTGAAGAGTATGCGCGACAAGAACAGTGCTGAAAGAATTGCACCGATGATAAGCCTTCTTCTTGTCATTTCGAGTGATGACAACCGCCGTGTTGTGGGCAAATATCAGAAAAAAGACAAAGTTCAGAAACAATTGAAGCAAATACAAATCTACGTTATTTGCAATGCAAGGAAAAACATCACGCTTGACGATGCAGCCCGCCATATAGGAATGAACCGTGCCTCCTTTTGTGTTTTCTTCAAAAAAGTTACAGGAAAAACCTTTATCACTTATCTCAACGAATATCGGATAAGCCTTGCCTGCCGGCTGTTTCGGCGAGGAGAAACAGTCATTTCCGAAGTCTGTTTCCATGTAGGATTTAACAACATACCTTATTTCAACAGAGTGTTCAAGAGAGTGAAAGGTATGTCTCCGAGCCAATATATAGCTCTGTCAGCCGGCAAGACAAACAAAGCGTGTTTGTAGAGTTCTGACACTTGCAAGAACAGATTGTATCTTCTGCCGTCAAGCGTCTTCCACCATCAGAACTCTACAAACACTTCACAAATAATTCTTTTACAGTTGTATCATGCTCAAAGCCTTGTTCTCCGCGGCCTCCATCACTTCACGCTCTCCGGGTCCCTTGTCATTAATGCCGCAAAGATGAAGTATGCCATGTATAATCACACGATGCAGCTCTTCTTCGTATGTGGTATTCTGCTCTTCCGAGTTTGAGCGAACTGTGTCAAGACTTATAAACAAGTCTCCGCTTATCACATTGCCTTCACAATAGTCAAAGGTGATAATGTCCGTGTAGTAGTCATGCTGAAGATACTGACGGTTAACCTCCAGAATCTTTTCGTCATCACAGAAAATATATGCAATGTCACCCACTTTCTTCCCATAGCTTTCAGCTACGGACTTTATCCACGCGTTTGTATCACGTTTCTTTATCTTCGGCATACTGATGCCTTCACAATTATATGTTATCATTCGTCTAAAACTTTAAGTCCTTCACGATAAATATCACTGCTTGTATTCATTATCTGATAATATTCGCTCAGCTCCCACAAGTCTCTGGCAAGCAAAGCCTTGAGTTGAAGTTTCACAAGCGGAAGAGCCTCCTGCAAAGCTGTGTCATCATATTCCACCTTCGCCTTCTTGGCATGGTCGAGCAGAATGTCAACCATTTCTTCCGGAACCACAAAATCGGCCTTGAACGCAGCAAAGTCCGGATATTCCTTCTTCAGCTTCTTCCGGTTCTTGTCGATATACTTCAACGTAGTATTTATGATACAGCTTTTAGCCGACAGTTCCCTGTGCAGTTTAGTGTATTGAGTCGTATCGAGCGGAACATACACATCCGGCATGATACCTCCTCCGCCATACACAGTCCTGTGCAGCTTCAAAGTGGTATATTTCAGAGAATCGGCAAAGTGAATGCTGTCTGCATTGGTCAGCTCACCACTGTTCAGACGTTCAAGCATGTCGTTGTCATAATCCTTGCGGTCTCCTTTCTTATACGGTTTCTGGATGCAGCGTCCCGACGGTGAATAATAGTGGGCCACGGTCAGCCGTATCATCGAACCGTCAGGTAGGTCTATCGGACGCTGTACCAAGCCCTTGCCGAATGTCCGCCTTCCGACAATTGTACCACGGTCGTTATCCTGTATCGCTCCACTCACAATCTCAGAAGCAGAAGCCGTGTATCCATCTACAAGCACGACTACCTTTCCCGACTTGAAATGCCCCTTGCCATCGGCATGGTATTCACGTCTTCCGGTTGCACGTCCGTCAGTAAACACAATCATATCCCCCGCTTCAAGAAACTCGTTGGCTATATCTACAGCCGCCTGCAAATATCCTCCGCCGTTTCCTTGCAAATCCAGAACAAGCTTCTGCATACCCTGTTCATGCAACTTATTCATCGCTGTCATGAACTCTTTGTATGTCGTCGCCCCGAAACTATTGATGCGGATGTATCCTGTCACGGCATCTACCATATATACCGCATCTATCGAGAACACCGGTATCTTGTCGCGTATTATCACAAAATCCTGTATTCCCTTCACTCCGCGCCTGACAATACCCAGCTTCACCTTGCTTCCCTTGGGTCCTCTCAAACGTCGCATAATCTCTTCCTGCGCCATCTTGACACCGGCAATGGCAGTATCATTGACCAGTACAATACGGTCGCCGGCAATGATTCCCTTCTTTTCCGAAGGTCCTCCGCTTACGGGCTGTATGACAGTCAGAGTGTCTTCTATCATATTATACTGCACTCCGATACCCTCAAAACTGCCTTGCAATGATTCTGTGAGTTTCTTGACATCCTTTGCAGCAGTATAAGTGGAATGAGGGTCAAGATTCTTCAGCATTCCGTTAATGGCATCCTCCACCAGACGACTCTCATTGATGCTATCCACATATAGTCTATACACCGCGAACTCCGCAAACTGCAACTTATGCAGCGGGCTTTCCGCAAAAACCTTTTTCTGCTCTTCCGTAGGCTGCTGCGCATGGACAGTCTGCACACACAAAGCAGCCATCAAAAGCGCAAAAACACATTTTCTCAATATCATGTCTTTATCTTTATTGACGAGTAAATAAAATAACAGGCTGACAGACTTTTGTCTGTCGTCCATGCACAACTAAAAAATCTTCAGATTCATCCCCTGAGGCACAAATTCAGACACATCCTTTCCATAGCTCAACAGTTCACGCACTATACTTGAACTTATGCAAGAATATATGTTCTCGGTGATAAACAGAACTGTCTCAAGCCCCGTAAGCTTACGGTTCACATCCGCGATATTCTTTTCAAACTCAAAGTCCGTCGATGAACGTACTCCACGTACAAGAAACGAAGCTCCGACACTGCGGGCAAAGTCAGTAGTAAGTCCATTGTAGGACACCACCGACACTCGCGGTTCATTGCCATACAGAGACTCTATCATTTCTATCCGTTGTTCCACACTGAACATGCTTTTCTTCCCCGCATTTATCCCTATACCAATCACAACCTCATCGGCAATCGCCAAAGCACGATCCACAATCGACTGATGTCCCAATGTGAAAGGGTCGAAACTACCTGCAAAAAGAGCTTTTCTCATATTCCTTTCTGTTGACGAGTAAATAAATAGCAGAGCGGCAGAAACATCACATTGCTTCCGGCAACATGCTGAATCCGCCACCCCTCCGTTTCGCTCAGACAGCCTCTTCTTCCGGTCTGTCTTCTTCGATAACAAGATTATTGATGATGAAGTTCTGCCTTTCCATCGTATTCTTTCCCATGTAATACTCCAGAAGTTCCTTCACCTGATCGGTCTTTCTCAATGTAACCTGCTCCAGACGAATATCCGGCCCGATAAAGTTCTTGAACTCATCAGGTGATATTTCTCCAAGACCTTTGAATCGCGTAATTTCCGGGTCCGGACCCAACAGCTCTATCGCCTTCAACCGTTCTTCCTCATTATAGCAATACAAAGTAACAAAATCGCCCTTCGGCTCCTTGTTCTCTTCCGAGAGCTGCTTGAGTGCCTCTTTTCGGATACGCTTCTTGCGGTTTCTCACACGGAAGAGCGGAGTCTGCAATATATGCACATGACCTTTCTTTATCAGTTCCGGGAAGAACTGCAAGAAGAACGTAATCATCAGCAGTCGTATGTGCATACCATCGACATCGGCATCCGTCGCCACAATCACCTTGTTATAGCGCAGTCCGTCAATACCGTCCTCGATGTTCAGTGCAGCCTGAAGCAAGTTGAACTCCTCATTCTCATACACAACCTTCTTGGTCAGCCCATAAGAGTTGAGCGGCTTTCCACGAAGAGAAAAGACAGCCTGAGTGTTCACGTCACGGCTCTTCGTGATACTTCCGCTGGCAGAGTCTCCCTCCGTGATGAATATGCTGCTCTCTTCCTTCCTGTCGCCTTTTGCATCATTCAGGTGAATACGGCAGTCGCGCAACTTGCGGTTATGCAGATTTGCCTTCTTCGCACGCTCACGCGCAAGTTTAGTCACACCGGCTATCGCTTTCCTGTCGCGCTCACTGTCCTGAATCTTCTGCTGTATGATTTCAGCGATTTCAGCGTTCTTGTGCAAATAGTTATCTACTTCGTTCTTGACGAAGTCGCCCACAAACTTATTGACACTGATTCCTCCATTCGGCTCCATTGTCAGTGAGCCTAACTTGATTTTCGTCTGACTCTCAAACTGCGGTTCCTCCACATTGATAGCTATTGCGGCCACAAGACCGTTGCGAATATCTCCATATTCATAATTCTTGCCGTAGAACTCCTTTATCGTTCTCGCAATATGCTCCTTGAACGCACTCTGGTGCGTACCGCCCTGTATCGTATGCTGACCGTTCACAAACGAATGATATTCCTCGCCATACTGCTGGTTCGTATGCGTAAAGGCAATCTCAATGTCCTCGCCCTTCAGATGCACAATCGGATACAAAGGCTGCGTGGTCATGGTGTCGGTAAGCAAATCCTTCAAACCATTTCGCGACACGATGCGCTTGCCGTTGTAATAGATTTCAAGCCCGGTGTTGAGATAAGTGTAATTGCGCAGCATGGTCTCCACAAATTCACTCCTGAACTTATAGTTGAGGAACAGCGTGTCGTCCGGCTTGAAATAGATATATGTACCGTTCTCCTCCTCCGTATCCTCCATTGAGTCCGTCTGCAATATACCTCTGGCAAACACGGCACTACGCACTTTCCCTTCGCGGAAACTCTTCACCTCAAACTGACTGCTGAGTGCATTGACCGCTTTCGTACCGACACCGTTCAGACCCACACTTTTCTTGAAAGCCTTAGAGTCATACTTACCGCCGGTGTTAAGCATACTGACAGCCTCAATCATTTTGCCCTGCGGAATGCCGCGCCCATAGTCACGCACCGAAACAGACAAATCGTCATGAATGTCTATCCTAATCTTTTTGCCGGCATGCATCTTGAACTCATCGATGGAGTTATCGACAATCTCCTTGAGCAGGACATATATACCGTCTTCCGCATGTGAACCGTCGCCGAGCCTTCCGATATACATACCCGGACGCGTACGCACATGATCCATGTCCGACAAATGACGGATGTTGTCGTCCGTATAATTTACCACAGGCTCTTCCGCCGCACTATCCTTTTCAAATATTTCTTCTGCCATAGATTAATACTTAAAGTTTCTTCTTGAAACAACGTCTGCGTTTATGCTGCCTGCGTTCAAAATAAATCCACTGCTGCTGCACCTTCTCGTTAGATTCAAGTTCGACATTCGTTTCCACATACTCATACCCCTCTTCTATGTATATCGGCAGAAGGTCATAGAACAATATCGAGTTGACACCCTTGCCCTGATATTCCGGCTTGATGGCAACAAGCATCAGGTCGAGCACCTTGGGCTTCTTCAGTTTCAGCGTCTTCAATAAATGCCACCAGCCGAAAGGAAACAATTTCCCTTTTGCCTTCTGCAATGCGCGCGAAAGCGAAGGCATCGAGATTCCCACTCCGATAAGCCTTCCGTTTGCCTCCGTAATAAGCGACACAAGTTTCAGGTCGAGCACAAGCAGATACATCTTCACATACTGGTCAATCTGCCGCTGCGACAGTTCAGAATAACCGAACAGCGGCTTAAAAGCCTCATTAATAAGCTGGAAAATATCCTGCCCATACTCGGCGGCAATCTTCTTTGCCGAAGTATATTTCTTTATTCTCAAATCATACTTCTTCATCACAATCTCGGCAATGCGTTCAAGACGTTCCGGAAGCCCGGTCTCGCGCGGAACCGTAAGCAACATCTCAATCCAGTCCGCCTCCTTCTCAAAGCCCAGACGCTCAATGTGCCTCTGATAATAAGGATAGTTATAGATGGTCGCCATAGTGCTCAGCTCTTCAAATCCCTCTATCAGCATACCTTCCGCATCAAGGTCCGTAAAGCCGAGCGGTCCCTGAATCTCCGTCATCCCTTTTCCGCGTCCCCACTCTTCAACAGCCTCAATGAGTTTGGCACTCACCTCCTCGTCGTCGATGAAGTCAATCCAGCCGAACCGCACCGCATTCAGATTCCATGTCTTGTTGGCCTTCCTGTTGATGATACCGGCCACACGTCCAACCACTTTCCCATCCTTATATGCAAGGAAATACACGGCATCACAAAATTCCATCGCGGCATTCTTCTCGCTGAACGTGTTGAGCATATCTTCATATAAGTCAGGAACCGAATACGGATTGTCCTTATAAAGTTCATAGTTGAAACGGATGAACTTCTTCAGCTCCTTTTTCGTTTCAACTTGCTTGATAATAATATCTGCCATAAGTTTTTATGCAATTTATAATCGGCAAATATACAAAAAATACATGTCTTTTTCTGCTGTTGGTTTGTTATTAACGAATTTTGCACGTAAATATGGAAAAGCAATTTCAAAATCCATTTGAAATCATGCAAAATCCGCAGAAAGGTTCTAATGAGACTATTTATTGACGAACAAACAAAAATCATGTACCTTTGCACCGAGAAATCACGAAACAGACCAATAAAAACAGAAAAAGAATGGACAACAAAGAAGAAATGTTCCCTATCGTAGATGAAGAAGGCAACATCACGGGAGCAGCGACAAGAGGCGAATGCCACAACGGCAGCAAGATGTTGCATCCCGTAGTACATCTTCATGTCTTCAACTCCAAGGGAGAACTGTATCTGCAAAAGCGTCCCGAATGGAAAGACATACAGCCGGGGAAATGGGACACCGCCGTAGGAGGACATGTGGACCTCGGAGAGAACGTGGAGCAGGCACTGCGAAGAGAGGTGCGCGAGGAGCTTGGCATCACAGACTTCGCCCCGGAACGTCTGTTGCAGTATGTATTCGAGTCCGCCCGTGAACGCGAACTCGTATTTGTTCACAAGACAATATATGACGGTCCTGTCACCCCGAGCGAAGAACTCGACGGAGGACGCTTCTGGAGCATGGAAGAAATCGAACAAAATATCGGCAAGGGCATATTCACCCCAAATTTTGAAAGTGAGTTCGAGAAAATAAAAAACATGTCGGATAGAAACGTCATATTTCCTTGACAGACTTCTCCATGCGTTAAGCAGGTGTGTTTGTGGGGTGTCTTCGACAGACTCCTCCGTCGCTAAATATACATGAGGAATCTGTGAATACATCCACCAAAGTTGCCGTATTGGGCATCAGTGCTATATGTCCGCTTCATAGTCTTTTCAAGGTGAGGTATATCGGCAGTGTGACCGACGAGACTTGGAGAAAACAACCAAAAAGACCCTCTAACTTACTGAAAGAGGGTCTATAATCATTTATCGTAATAAACTTAAAAACAGTTTCTTGGATTTTCATCTGTTTAGCAAAATCATTGTCCTACTTTGAAAAAATCGTAAAATTAACTTTTTGAAGTGGACTCAATTATTTAAGTTTGCTGTTGTGTGCTATTTCTGCTGTCAAGAGAACACATTCTGCTGTTAAGAGAACACAACTGGCGATACTATATTCTGTAAGGTGTTCACAACCGACCATCCTGCAATCTCGGCAGTGGCACTATATACATCAATAACCGCATGTATCTGCTCATTCTTTATCTCCACCCTCTGAGTGTCGCCGGTGAAGCCCGGAGTCGATTGCATCGACATCGCCATGTTCTCCGGTCCTACAGAAGCCAGCGAAGCCGCGACGGCAACATTTACCTTGGTTGGAAACAGGGCTATGG
The DNA here is from genome assembly GCA_021204165.1 of Prevotellaceae bacterium. Classification (GTDB taxonomy): domain Bacteria; phylum Bacteroidota; class Bacteroidia; order Bacteroidales; family Bacteroidaceae; genus RGIG8745. Next base: position 18,831 of record JAJPZU010000146.1, on the reverse strand, counting down.
CTTCGGAGGCATTGCCCGAGAACACTACGCGCTGTTCGTTCTGCAGTACTTCATCATAGACGGCAGTGCCCTTCAATGCGTTTGGACCTTTCTCATTGAAAAACTTTGCCGTAGCACCTCCCATAAGCGCGGCAGTGCGCAGGACATCAAAACCTCCGGTAGCTCCCGACACGACATACACCCGGGTGCCGTTTGCTTTTGCCGTCTCCATTACTTTATTATAGAAATCCGTGTCTGCCAACGCACCTATAGAAAGTGTCACCACAGAAGCACCGCCTTTTAATGCCGGCAATGCAAGTTCTTTCATTGCCATTGGCGATGCGGCCTCGACCACATAGTCGGGATTCATGGCAAGCAGTTCCTCCAATGTTGTACAAACATTGCATTTGCCTCCGCTCCGGCGCATTTTCTCGGCTATGCGCTCTGCTTTATCCGCTGTACGCGAATAGACTCCAACCAAATCATATTCAGGCAACAAACCCTTGACGACTGCGTCAGAAACTATTCCGGCAAGTCGTCCACATCCGACGATAACTAATTTTTTCATTCGGCAAAGATAGGCATTTTCAAACGGTCAGCCAAGCTTTCGCTGTCTTTGCAGAGTGCCCTCAGGAACTTTCTTCCAAGACTTTTTCTGCCGTCTGATGCTTGTTCAAGCACTCAACTTGGAAGAAGAAACAATTCGGTTTCGTAATGACAAAGTGGCAGGAAACGGACGAGGTGACAAGAGTGGGGCATCGGACATAACATTTTTGTCAGTCATCAGCCGGCGCAACACATATTGCGCCCATTGGTACGAAATTTGTATTATATGCAGATGTAGCGTCAAAAGGCACACAGGATGTGTTTGCTGTGCCTACACCACATTATAATAAGAACTAAAAACTAAAAACAAAGAATAAGTTATGAACATCAAACCATTATCAGACAGAGTTTTGATTCTTCCGGCTCCGGCAGAAGAGAAGACAATTGGCGGCATTATCATTCCAGACACAGCAAAAGAGAAGCCTCTTCAGGGCGAAGTGGTGGCTGTCGGCAACGGTACGAAAGACGAAGAAATGATACTTAAAGCAGGCGACAAGGTTCTGTATGGAAAGTATGCAGGAACAGAGCTTGAACATGAAGGTGTGAAATATCTGATTATGCGTCAGAGCGATGTTTTGGCAGTCTTGGCTTAATGATAAATAGATAAATCAATTTTTAACGATTAAAATTTGAGGAAAATGGCAAAAGATTTGAAATTCAATATAGATGCACGCGAACAGTTGAAGCAGGGTGTCGATCAGTTGGCAAATGCTGTCAAAGTGACACTTGGTCCTAAGGGCAGAAACGTAATCATTGAAAAGAAGTTCGGTGCACCACACGTCACAAAGGACGGTGTGACTGTAGCAAAAGAAATAGAACTTGCCGACGCTTTCCAGAACACAGGTGCACAGCTTGTGAAGAGTGTGGCAAGCAAGACAGGCGATGATGCCGGCGACGGAACTACTACTGCTACAGTGCTTGCTCAGAGCATTTGCAGCGTAGGTCTTAAGAACGTGGCTGCCGGAGCCAATCCGATGGATTTGAAGCGCGGTATCGACAAGGCAGTGGCAAAGGTCGTTGCTCACATCAAGGAGCAGAGCGAGCAGGTTGGCGACAACTATGACAAGATTGAGCAGGTGGCTACTGTCAGTGCGAACAACGATCAGGAGATTGGTAAGCTGATTGCTGATGCGATGAAGAAGGTGTCGAAGGACGGTGTCATCACTATCGAGGAGGCAAAAGGACGCGACACTACAATCGGTGTGGTAGAAGGTATGCAGTTCGACCGTGGTTATCTTTCACCATATTTCGTGACAGATACAGAGAAGATGGAGTGTGTGATGGACAGTCCGCTCATCCTTATCTATGACAAGAAGATTTCCAACCTGAAGGAGTTCCTTCCGATTCTTGAACCGGCAGTCCAGACAGGACGTCCTCTCCTTGTAATCGCCGAGGATATTGACAGTGAGGCACTTACTACACTTGTCGTAAACCGTCTGCGTTCTCAGCTTAAGATTTGTGCTGTGAAGGCACCGGGATTCGGAGACCGTCGCAAGGCTATGCTTGAAGATATTGCCATCCTTACCGGAGGTGTGGTCATCAGCGAAGAGAAGGGACTCAAGCTTGAGCAGGCTACGGTGGAAATGCTCGGAAGCTGCGAGAAGGTAACTATCTCTAAGGACAACACGACTATTGTCGGCGGCAAGGGCGAAAAGCAGAACATTCAGGATCGTGTCAACCAGATTAAGGCTGAAATCAAGAATACTACTTCCGACTATGACAAGGAGAAGCTTCAGGAATGTCTTGCCAAGCTTTCAGGCGGTGTGGCAGTGCTCTATGTCGGTGCTGCAAGCGAAGTCGAGATGAAAGAAAAGAAAGACCGTGTGGATGACGCGCTTTGTGCAACTCGTGCGGCTATTGAAGAAGGTACAATCCCGGGCGGCGGTGTAGCTCTTATCCGTGCTATCGAAGCTTTGGAAGGACTTGAAGGTGAGAATGCCGACGAGACTACAGGTATCAATATTATCAAGCGTGCCATTGAAGAGCCTCTCCGTCAGATTGTGGAGAATGCAGGAATGGAAGGCTCTGTCGTTGTGCAGAAGGTGCGCGAGGGCAAAGGCGACTTCGGATACAATGCTCGCAAGGACGCATACGAGAACATGCGTGAGAGCGGTATCATCGACCCTGCAAAGGTTACTCGTGTTGCTCTTGAAAATGCAGCATCCATTGCCGGCATGTTCCTTACTACAGAATGTGTAATTTGTGACAAGAAAGAGGACGAGCCTGAAATGCCGGCACCGGGTATGGGCGGCATGGGCGGCATGATGTAATACCTTGAAGGAATCTCAATTATGCAACATAAATAATCATATCTCGAAGAGCTTTTTGCAGCAAGTCTGCAAGAAGCTCTTCTTTGTAATCCACATGTTGCATACGGTGTAATTTGGCTGTGAGAATATGGCTATTTTGCAAAAAAATGGGAAAAAAGCATTTGCATCTATATGCGGTTACAAAACAAATTTATTAACTTTGTACGCACACACTGCGATGTAGGGTGTCTTAGAATAGCATACAAGAGGGCTTGGGATATATCCGTAGCAGTTTTGTGCATACATTGTTGATACGATTGGATTTAAGACAGGAAACATCTAACAAAAATATAATCACTATTAATTCTTAACAAGATTATGGCAAATTTAGATTTGAGCAAGTACGGAATCACAGGTGTTACTGAGATTCTTCACAACCCTTCTTATGAAGTTCTTTTTGAGGAGGAAACAAAGGCCGGTCTCGAAGGATACGAGAAAGGTCAGGTTACAGAACTTGGTGCTGTGAATGTAATGACTGGTATCTACACAGGTCGTTCTCCTAAGGACAAGTTCATTGTAATGGATGAGAACTCAAAGGACACTGTATGGTGGACTTCTGATGAATATAAGAACGACAACAAACCGGCTTCAGAAGAGGCTTGGGCTGCTGTGAAGGAAATAGCAAAGAAAGAGCTTTCAAACAAGAAACTTTATGTTGTTGATGGCTTCTGCGGTGCAAACAAGGACACTCGCATGGCTGTACGTTTCATCATGGAAGTTGCTTGGCAGGCTCATTTCGTTACTAACATGTTCATCCGTCCTTCAGAGGAGGAACTTGCAAACTTTGAACCGGACTTCATCGTTTACAACGCTTCAAAGGCAAAGGTTGAGAACTACAAGGAACTCGGACTCAACTCTGAGACAGCTGTTGTGTTCAACATCACAAGCCGTGAGCAGGTTATCATCAACACTTGGTATGGTGGTGAAATGAAGAAGGGTATGTTCTCAATGATGAACTACTATCTTCCACTGAAGGGCATCGCTTCTATGCACTGCTCTGCCAACACTAACGAAAAGGGTGAGACTGCAATCTTCTTCGGTCTTTCTGGTACAGGTAAGACAACTCTTTCTACAGACCCTAAGCGTCAGCTTATCGGTGACGACGAGCACGGATGGGACGACAACGGTGTCTTCAACTTCGAAGGTGGTTGCTATGCCAAGGTTATCAAGCTTGACAAGGAGTCTGAACCGGATATCTACAATGCTATCAAGCGTAATGCTCTTCTTGAGAACGTTACAGTGGCAGAGAACGGAACAATCGACTTCGATGACAAGAGCGTAACTGAGAACACTCGTGTTTCTTATCCAATCAACCACATTGCAAACATCGTTAAGCCTATTTCTGCTGCTCCTGCTGCAAAGAATGTAATCTTCCTTTCTGCTGACGCATTCGGTGTTCTTCCTCCTGTATCAATCCTTACTCCAGAGCAGACTAAGTATTACTTCCTTTCAGGATTCACAGCTAAGCTTGCAGGTACAGAGCGTGGTATCACAGAGCCAACTCCTACATTCTCTGCATGTTTCGGTCAGGCGTTCCTCGAACTCCACCCGACAAAGTATGCTGAAGAGCTTGTTAAGAAGATGGAGAAGAGCGGTGCTAAGGCATACCTCGTAAACACTGGCTGGAACGGTACAGGTAAGCGTATCTCTATCCGTGACACTCGTGGTATCATCGACGCTATCCTTGACGGAAGCATCAAGACTGCTCCTACAAAGCATATTCCGATGTTCAACTTCGAGGTTCCTACAGAACTTCCGGGTGTTGATCCTAAGATTCTTGACCCACGCGACACTTATGCTGACGCAGCACAGTGGGAAGAGAAGGCTAAAGACCTTGCAGCTCGTTTCCAGAAGAACTTCGTTAAGTACTGTGGAAATGAGGCAGGAAAGGCTCTTGTAGCTGCTGGTCCTCAGCTCTAATATTAAATGTCAGATTGAGTGACAGTCCATTGACTGTTGCCTTATAATAGCAGAACGGCATCCATTGCAATGTGGATGCCGTTTTTTTATGTTCTTGCCATTCCTTATTTCTTTGTGTTTAATGTTTTTATAATTCTCATGTTTTTTTGCAATCTTGCATACAAAAGAGACATAATATAAGATAAAAAGACTATATTTGCAGATGGAAAATGAATATTCATATTAAAAAATATTTCTGTAATTTTACAAATAACAAATCGTCATGCGGATAAACAAACTTATGCTGGCAGCATCTGCTGCAACGTTTTCTTTGTTTTCGTGTATAAACAATGACTATGATCTGTCAGATATTGATACGACTGTAGGAGTGAATGCTAATGTAACAATTCCTGTGCAGATGGATGATATTACTCTTCATAGTGTGCTCGATCTTGAAGAGGGAAGCCAAATCAAGGATTTTAATGGTGAATATGCCGTTATCGAAGATGGTACATTTGAATCGGATAAGATAGATATTCCATCGTTTGTGATAAAGAAACCGGTTGTCGAACCTATCAATGATGTGATTAATGTTAAAAAGCATTATGATTTTGAGGGTGCAACCGGCAATTGGGAGGACTTAAAGGGTGAACTTGATAATGTGCCTCTGTTCAGCTTTGACCTTTCCGGTACAGGTGAAACAAATATTCATTTCTCTACTAACGATGTGGACGAGTCTATTGTCAGCATTGATGAAATCAGTGTGGGAACTAAAACAGCGGATTCTGTAATCTTAACACTTGTTCTTCGCTTTAAGGGAATAGAACGGTATGTAAAGAATTCTTCTGTGGAAGGATTGACGTTGCAACTTCCTAAAGGTCTTCAACTTAAATTGGATAATGATGGCGAATATGATGCAACTACAGGAACACTTGAATATAAGAAGCATCCTCTTATGTCTGAAGGGAACAAGAAAGAAATACACCTTGAACTTAGCGGTATTAAGAATATAGAGAACATTCTCAATTTGACAACGAATGCGGCGACAGGAAAGCAAAGTTTCATATTTACCGGTATTTGTAAAGTGATTGCAGGTGCTGCGGTTGTCTATGGAAAGAACTTGAATAGTAATGTGTCTCTCTCAGATTTGGCTAATATACAGAAGGTTGATTATAACTGTACGGTTGCTTTTAACGGAGATATTGATGGGAAGGACTTTACGGGAAATATTCAATATGAGTTGGAAGGTATTGACATCGACCCTGTAAGCATGAAAGATATTCCTGATGTCCTGAATCAGGCAGGAACAACTATTGCATTGTATAATCCGCAGATATATAGAGTTTAACAATCCACTTTATAAAGACTATCGTGTTCATGCCACAACAGGTCTGGAACTTACTCCTCATCATAAGGGAGAACAAAAAGCAGAGGTTTTCTCTTCTTCGGAAATAAAAGTTAATGCTTCAATAAATAAGTTCTGCCTGTCACCTGTAAAACCTAAAACATATTATAACAGTAATGGTGTCGGAAACGGTCTTATTCAGATTGATTTCAAAAACGCAACACAGATTGAATTTGCCAATTTGGGAAATGTGCTGAAAGGTGACAAGTTGCCTGAGTCTATTGATATCAATGCGGTTGACCCTAAGATTCCGGTACAGCACGTTGATAACTTCCGTTTGGGCGAGGAAATCGAGCCTGTGAAAGGAACATACGTATTCTATGCTCCACTTGCATTGACAAACGATTCACATATTGCTTATACAGACACTATCGACGGATGGAATGACGAGGATGTAGATGCGATTGTTATCCGCGAGCTGATTCTTAATGCTGATGTAAATTCGGATATACCTCTTGGACTTAATCTTGAAGCATTCCCGATAGACAAAGAGGGTAAAAAGATGGAAGGTGTGAAGGGTACTGCTCTCATCCCTGCAAATGCAAACAACGAACCTATTACAGTGAAGGTTGAAGGTGAGATAGAACATCTTGACGGAATCATTCTCAAAGCGACAGTAAATGTGTCAAACAACGATAAGGTGTCTCTCAAACCGGGACAGCATATCGGGCTTACGAATCTTAAAGTAAAAGTGTCAGGCAGTTATATAAAGGAACTCTAACCAAGAAATAGTATATATCAATTATGAAACTTAATATAAAATCTACAATCGCTCTTTCTGCGTTAATGATATTCACTTCTGCTGCTGTGGCACAGAACACGAACTCTGGATATTTTACGGACGGCTATCTTTATCGTCATGAGTTAAATCCTGCTTTGGGAAATAATCAGAATTATGTGGCCATGCCGGCTCTCGGTAACTTTAATGTAGCGATGAGGGGAAGTCTTGCGCTCAGTGATGTTCTTTATAATGTAAACAGCAAGACTACCACATTCCTCAATCCGAATGTTAGTGCCGGTGAATTTCTTAATAATATCAGCGACAAGAACCGTATAGGTACAGACCTAAAGCTTGAAATCCTGTCTGCCGGATTCAAGGCATGGGGAGGATACAACACCATCGGTATCAATGTACGTTCAAATGTCAGCACTATTATCCCCGGAGAACTTTTCCGTCTCGCAAAAGAAGGGCTTCAGAACAAGACATACGACATCAAAGATTTCAGTACTCATGCTGACGCTTACGCAGAATTGGCATTGGGTCATTCTCGCCAGTTGAACAAACAGTGGCGTGTAGGTGGAACACTCAAGTTCCTTCTTGGAGGAGCAAATGTTGATGCGGAATTCAATAAGGCTCAGCTTACTCTTGGTGAGGATGCGTGGACTGCTGTGACCAATGCCGAGATTCAGACAAGTATCAAAGGCTTTACTTATATAGAGGAAACGAAGATGAGAGGTCCTGAAAATGAACAGACACCGCATACATACGTGAATGATATGGATGTAGATGGTGCCGGACTGAACGGTTTTGGTATGGCTGTTGACCTTGGTGCAGAGTTTAAGCTGAATGACGACTGGAAATTCAGTGCCGCCCTTCTTGACTTGGGTTTCATAAACCGGAGCAACAATGTAGTGGCTACAACTAAAGGTGACAAGCATTTCACAACAAATGATTACACTTTTAATGCAGATGATGATGCTTCCAACAGTTTTGATAATGAAATCGACCGTTTGACAGAAGGTTTGAGCGAACTGTATGAACTTAGAGATGACGGTGATCAGGGCAGTCGCACAAAGATGATGGGTGCAACTCTGAACCTTGGTGCTGAATATACTTTCCCGTATTATAAGAAACTTACTTTCGGATTGTTGAACAGCACTCGTATTCAGGGTAAATACAGTTGGACTGAGTTTCGCCTTTCTGCCAATGTCGCTCCAGTGAAGAGTTTCTCTGCCGGAATGAACTTTGCCGCAGGTACATACGGTTGCGCTTTCGGATGGGTGTTGAACTATCATCCTAATGGTTTCAACCTTTTCCTTGGCATGGACCGTACAATGGGAAGTCTGGCAAAACAGGGAATACCTCTTTCCTGCAATGCAAGTGTAAACTTAGGTATAAACATCCCTTTTTGATGAATTTCAGCTAAAACCACGGTTCTCTTTCTCTTCTTATTGGAGAGAACTTGCATATATAGAACGAGGCTCAGGGCATTTCTGCCTGTGAGCCTCGTTTGCGTTATTCCTCAGTCTTGGATTCCTTGAGAAAATCCAGTATTGCCGTATAATTAGGTTCGACAGTGATTTCCGGAACAAGTTGTGAGTAAGCAATCTTTCCTTCCGGAGAAATGATGACCACGGCTCTTGCAAGCAGTCCGCGCATAGGGCCATCTGCAATCATGACTCCATAATCTTCTCCAAAGGTATTTCCACGTCGGAAACAAGACAACGGTATTACATTCTCAATGCCATTCACAGTGCAGAATCTCTTCTGTGCAAAAGGAAGGTCGCAGGAAATACAGAGTGTGATTACATTGCGGAATCCGGCAGCCAACTGGTTGAATTTACGTACACTTGTGGCACATACGTCTGTGTCAAGACTTGGAAAGATATTGAGCAACAACGTTTTTCCATATACGTCCGAGCGTGTAAATTCAGATAAATCACTACGTGTCAGTTGAAACTCTGGGGCCTTCATCCCCGGGGCGAGAAATCTCCCTATCAGCTGAATCGGGTTCTCCTTGAAGTTTGTACTCATATACTTGTATGTTTAGTGGTTATTGTTATGCTTCTGATAACAATATTCACATTCTTTTTGTTCACGGCTTCAAATAATGTTTTTAGTGTTCAAACATCTGGCAGACTCCTCCGTGTGTATTTAGCAGGGTGTCTTCGACAGACTCCTCCGTCGCTAAATACACATGAGGAGTCTGTTGAATACAACTGCTCAAACCACACAGAGAAGTCTGTCGAAGACTTCCGCCTAAATCAAATAAGACTCTTTGAAGACCTTTGCGAATACACCCACAAATGTATCCGCTTTTTACTTCTTTCCTTTTTTCTTCTTTCCTTTTTTCTTCTTGAGATAATACAAGCATTCTTTCAGAATCTTCGCACCTGTCAGTCTGAGTATGACGAGATAAAGTACGGCTGCTGTGAGTATGCGTGTGATGAGCAGCAGATAAATGTTGGATATTGATTCAGTAAGAAAATAAGTCGCCGCCATCGTGATTGCGGCGATAGAAAAGAATGGAGCAATATCCTTAATGGCGGAAAAGAAACTGAGACGTATTTCGCGCCACAAGAAATAGTGCCATATCCCCACCCACATGATACAGATGGCGATATAGGCTGTTACCATCAGATGTATTCCGGAGATTCCCCATAGTGACAGACCGAAGAGTTTAATGGTACAGGCTGTCAACAATACGATAATACACTGAGCCATGATGTTCCACATGTAGATATGCGATTTTCCTCTGCTTATGATGAAATTGTAGTAGAGAACCGTGATGGGCATGAAGGCCCCCGCCACACATAATTCCTGCATCATTTTTGCACTGGGCAGCCATCTCTCCGTGATGGTGATGACGATAAACTCCGGAGCAATAAGCAGTATTCCGAACATCGTAGGGAAACATACGAATGAGGTGAAGCGCAGCATCTTGCGGAAAGAACGGCTGAGTGCTTCTCTGTCGTTCCCTACCTGAACAAATGTGGGCTGTGCCACACTTTGAACCATGCCGGTAATGGTCTGGCTCCCCATCAGGTTCCATTTGTTCGCCTGAGTATATGTTCCAACTTCCATTGCCGTATAGAAACGACCGAAGATAAATGAGAATATATGATTGTTGATGCAGTTGAAGATGTTGGTGATGAGCATCTTGCTTCCGAATCCGAACATTTCCTTTATGGGTTTCAGACTGATGTCTCTTGAAGGCTTCCAGCGTGAGAACCACCAACTCAATGCCGCAACTCCGCTTACGTATATGATGCTTTGGGTTGCTACTCCCCAATAGGCCATACCGTTGACAGCCATTATGACTCCGATTGTGCCCGAAGACAGCATGGCGGCAAGCGACATGAATGCCTGTTCTTTTGCCATCAGCTTCTTGAACAGGATGGCTCTTGGTGTGATGGACAGGCTTGCTATGAAGAAACCCAAGAAAGCGTAGCGCGACAGCCATAGCAGCCGAGGCTCATGGAAGAAATGTACGAGCAATGGCGCGCAGAACCAGAGTATGACATATATCACGGCACTGCATGTCACATTGAACCAGAACACCGAGTTGAAGTCCCGGTATGTGGCATTCTTTCTGTTTGTCAGTGCAGAAATGAAACCGCCCTCTTGCAGTGCGGATGCTATTGCCGAGAATATGGTGAGTTCTCCTATCAGACCATAGTCTTCCTGAGTGATACATCGTGCTATGATGATTCCGAACAACGCATTCATCACTTGCATTATGCCGTTGCTGACTCCTCCCCACAAGAACCCCTTTGCCGCTTTTTCCTTCAAGGTCGATTCTTGCTGACGGTCTGAAGATTCTTCTGTTCCGTCCTCTGCGGAAAAGTTCTTCTTTGTCTGTTGCCGGAATGTCATCATATAGTGAAACAGAGAGGGTTGTACGTATGAATGTTTTTTATTTGTCGGAACATTTTTGAGCCTGTGACCTGCGGTCTGCTGTGTATATAGCTTGTCTTTTCAATTATATATGCTTACGTTGGTTCCGTCGTAAGTTATTCTGTACCGGTATAGTCCGCGCGGATTCTGGTATCCTTCCCCTTCCACCGCACTGATGATTCCCAAGTTGTTCAGGTCATAGACAATTCCGCATTTTGCGCATTTTGCCGTGCCGTCGTCCCGCAGCGTCAGCCGTCGGTCGGCGCGGTCGCAGTTGGGGCAAGAAAAATCGTATGCAAGACTTTCCCCGTAATAGTTCGTGCCTACAATGATGCCGCCGAGCCCGTATGAGAAGTGCGTGCTTATGGCATCCACCGTATATTGTTCTGTACCGATGCTGTTGCTCATTTCAATCACCGTCTTGCCGTTTGAAGTCCTCTTGCGGATACTTACAAACTGTCCCGGATTGCCCATCGCGTTGTGCAGCTGAGTGTATTGCAGTGTGTTGAAAAAGCAATAGACATAATTCTTTTTTGAATACGAACTGCTTGCTTCATCTTCACATGAAGCAAGCAGTATGCCTAAAAGCATGATAAAAGCCGATATTCTTATAACTCTGTTCATATCTGATATTATGCAAATGTTTCCGATATTAGAACGATAGAACAGGGTCTTTTATTATGTCGTCGATTTGTTGCAGCTCTTCTTCCGAAAAAGCCATATTGTCGAGTGCCGCAAGATTTCCGTTTAGCTGGTTGACGGAAGAAGTTCCGATGATGACAGAAGTCACATGCCTATTGTGCAATACCCATGCGAGTGCCATCTGTGCCAGTGACTGCCCGCGTTCACATGCCATCTTCCCCAGTTTCCGTGCGGCTTCTATGCGTTCCGGTGTCACCTGCGAAGTTTGCAGAAAACCGGTAGAGCGTGCCGCGCGGCTTCCTTCCGGTATTCCGTGGTCATATTTTCCCGTCAGCAGCCCTTGGGCGAGCGGTGAGAAACAGATGATGCCGCTTCCGTTCTCCGTGGCGCATTCAAAATTCGATAATCCTCCCTCCGTTCCATCCTTGGCGATGTCGGCTTTACGGTCGAACATGGAATAGCGGTACTGGCTCAACAGACAAGGCACATGCGCTTCCTTCAGAATGCGGTAGGCAAGTTGCTGCTCCTTTACGGGATATTTGGAAATGCCCACATACAGAGCCTTGCCCTGACGCACAATGTCTATGAGTGCCTGCATGGTTTCTTCCACAGGAGTCACACCGTCATAGCGGTGGCTGTAGAACACGTCGAAATACTCCAGTCCGGTACGGCGCAGACTCTGGTCGCACGATGCGATGAGGTTCTTGCGTGAAGAGCCGGTGCCGTAAACACCCGCCCACATGTCGTGTCCTGCCTTGCTTGCAATGAACATTTCGTCTCTGTGCCCTTGCAGATTGTTTTTCAGGATTCTGCCGAAGTTGGTCTCTGCACTGCCCGGCGAAGGCCCATAGTTGTTGGCAAGGTCAAAGTGGCAGATACCTTTGTCAAAAGCGGTCAGCACCATTTCCGTGGCGGTGTTGAAGTCATCCACATCGCCGAAGTTATGCCATAGCCCTAACGACAGGCGAGGAAGCTGTACTCCGCTTCGTCCGCAATATTTGTATTCCATGACGTGTCAGCCTTTAATAAGTTTCTCTATTGCTTCTTCCATCTTTCCGAAGTTGAAGCTTTCCACAGCGTTCTGCATCAACGCTTCAATCTTGTCATTGCACAGATTGCCGATGCTGCCCTCATGAGTGTGGTGTATATCCTTCATCGGAGTGAAATTCCCGGCTTCTATGTCCAGTCCCACTTTCTTGTAAGCGTCGCGGAACGGCATCCCTTCTCTGGCAAGTCGGTTTACCTCCTCCACAGAGAATATCGGGTCGTAGATGCTGTTGTCCATGATATGCTCGTTGACCTTCATCTTTCCTATAATATAGGTCGTCATTTGCAGACAATCCTTTAAATCGTCGAATGCAGGCAGGAATACTTCCTTTATAATCTGCAAGTCGCGGAAGTAGCCGCACGGCAGATTGTTCATAATCATGGTGATGGTCTGCGGCAGTGCCTGAATCTTGTTGCATTTTGCACGTGTCAGTTCAAAGACATCCGGATTCTTCTTGTGCGGCATGATGCTGGAACCGGTGGTGCAGTCGTCCGGCAACTTTACAAAGCCGAAGTTCTGACTGTTGAACATGCAAGCGTCGAATGCCAATTTGGCTATTGTGCCCGCTATGGTTGCCATAGAGAAAGCCACGTTACGTTCCGTTTTTCCGCGCCCCATCTGTGCATACACCACATTGTAGTCCATAGAGTCGAATCCCAGAAGGTCTGTCGTCATTTGGCGGTTGAGCGGGAATGACGAGCCGTATCCGGCTGCCGATCCAAGCGGATTCCTGTTGGTGATGCGCCATGCTGCCAGCAGATACTGCATGTCATCTACAAGTCCCTCCGCGTATGCGCCGAACCAAAGTCCGAAGCTTGAAGGCATTGCCACCTGCAAATGCGTATATCCCGGCATGAGCACATTCCGGTATCTGTTGCTTTGAGCAATAAGCTCATTGAAGAGGCATACGACAAGCTTTGCTATTTCCTTTATGCGGTCGCGGATGAAAAGCTTGAGATCGACAAGCACCTGATCGTTTCTTGAGCGTCCGCTGTGAATCTTCTTTCCCGTGTCGCCCAGTTTTCTTGTGAGCATAAGCTCCACCTGTGAGTGAACATCCTCCACGCCTTCTTCAATCTCAAATTCTCCGCGTTCCGCCTGTGCATATATGTTGCGCAGTTCTGCAAGCAGTGCTTTCAGCTCGTCGGCCTCTAACAGTCCGATGCTTTCCAGCATGGTGATGTGCGCCATCGAACCGAGTACATCGTATTTGGCGAGGTACAAGTCCATTTCACGGTCAAGTCCCACAGTGAATTTCTCTATCTCTTCTGTCATCCGGACGTTCTTCGTCCATAGTTTATCTGCCATATTTGCCTTTGTTTATTTATAAAGTTTTAAGGCTCTAAGGTTGTAGATAAGAGCCGTTTCCGAAATATACAATTACATATATTATGTACACACGCTTATTTTACAACCTTAGAACCTTGTGACTTGAATCTGCGAAAATCAGATTTACAGATGTTAATTGTCTCCGTATGGAATCATGGCAAGCATATCTGCAATCTTGTCAACTCCCTCTTTGAGAGGTTTCTCCACCATTGCCCTGATGAACATGTTCAGACTTGCATCCACCGTGAGGCGCATCTTGCATGATGTTTCCGTGACAGGAAGCAGCTGAATCCACATTTTGAATCCTATCGGTGAGTTTGTTGACTCGAACTTGATGCACTTGTCCGGGTCGCGTTCAATGATACGGAAGGCGATGTTGCCGACAGGCGGTGCATCTACACTTACTGAATCGCGGTCGAACTGCAAGGAGTCCAGACGCGACTCTATGTCGTTGAGCTTGTCCTTTTGGTTTTCCGGAAGTTGTTCTTTCAGCTTCTCCTTTACCGCCGGGTCTTGAAGTCTTTCGCGTATAGCGGCAATATTGTTCAAGTCCGACAGTTTTGCAAACACATTGCTCTGCGGATACGGTATTTGCTTTATTCCGCTTTCAAATTTTGACATGTAATTATTTTGTAGGCGAGTAAGTAATGTGAATAAAAGAAAGAGCAGATAAAAAGGCAGACAGTGTATGGTTCCTCTTTGGTTTAATAGGACACTGTGTCCATTTGTCTTTTTATCAGCTCTTCTGTTTGTTTGCTTATTCGTTGTTCCAGTGAGCAGGGTCGTTGCGCCACTCGTTCAGCACAGGAATTTGAGCTTCTGTGATATAGCCTGTTTTCAGTGCCGTTTCGAGCACGGCCTCATAGTTGGTGAGCGTGATAAGCTTCACTTTGGCATCTTTGAATGCTTCTTTTGCCACCTCGAAACCGTATGTATATGATGCTACCATTCCAATCACCTCGCAACCGTTCTTGCGTATGGCATCCACCGCTTTCAGGCTGCTGCCGCCGGTTGAAATCAAATCTTCAATGACCACCACTTTCATTCCCGGCTTCAGTTCTCCTTCAATCAGGTTTTCAAGACCGTGATCCTTTGGTTTCGATCTTACATAGACGAATGGCAGATTGAGAGCATCAGCCACGAGTGCGCCTTGCGGTATTGCACCGGTTGCTACTCCTGCGATGGCATCTACGTCCTCGAAGTTCTCCATGATTACACGGCAAATCTCTGTTTTCACGAAATTGCGAAGCTCCGGATATGACAATGTTTTACGGTTGTCACAATAGAAAGGAGACTTCCATCCTGATGCCCATGTGAAAGGATTGTCCGGCTGGAGTTTTATAGCCTTTATTTTAAGAAGTTTCGCTGCAAAAATTTTCTCTAATGTTTTCATATTTTCAATGTTTTGGTTCCGCAAAGATAGTGCAAACGGCAGCCATAAGCAAATTTATTTACATTTTGTTTAGTTTGCGCCGGTGCATTCATTAAAACATTCATTAAAACAAAAAAGGACGTCCCCTTGCCGGAGACGTCCCGTGATTTATCGTCTGTGCCATTCGGACGAGGCTGTCAGCCTGTCCGTCCGGCCGTCTGTCAGAATCAGAAGATTACCTTTGAAACCTTCACTGTGCCGTCTGACAATGTAGCCTTGAGGATGTTCACACCCTTCTGAGGAGTTGCCACACGTACACCGCCGAGAGTATAGTACTCTACTGCCACAACCTCAGCACCGGAAGGAGTTACACCGTCGATGCTTACCTGGCTGTCTGTACCGTAGTAAGTGAGCTTGAAGTTGTCAGCGCAAATCCAGTTAGCAGTAGTGCCCACTGTGCGGATACCGATAGTAACCTTGCTGTCAGCCTCCTGCTTAGTGAAGTAGAGTGTGAAGTGCTCAGGGACACCGCTACCGGAATGAACACTTTCCATAGAAGCCGCATTCTCGCCTTCCTGTGCGAAGAGGTAAGCACCTTCTGTCACAGCATCCGGAGCTGCACCCTGGTTGCAAGCGATTATATCTACTTCAAGAGCGTAACCTCCGGCAGGCAGATAAGCGAGTGCCTGTACTATCTCTGCATCTTCAAGAGGAGTGTTGCTGCCTCTCCAAGCCTCGATGAACTGGCTGCAAGTAGCCTCTGATTCAGGGTTAGTGTATGTAGCACCCTGATAACCTCTGTTGCCCTGAGTGAATGAAGAATAATCCCATCCATCAGCATTGCCTTCATCGAATGCCGGGTTTTCGATAACCTGTGTGAAGTCGATAGGGTTCTCGTCAGAAGCCTCAGAACCGTCTGGTACTCTCAAGTGTGCGATGACATTCTTGATTTCTGCAATCTTGCCTTCTGCGTCGGCTGCTGTGTAGTCCTCCATGTTCGCTTCGATTTCGCCACTGAGTTCGTCAGCCTTGCTCAGAGCCTCGTCTGAAGCAGTTCCCTCATAAACAGACATTGCTTCACCAAGGTTGTCGAGAGCATCACTGAGGGCAACGTATGCCTTTGTGGAAGCTTTCGCGTTGACGATGCTTGCGTTGAGCGCGATGAGTGCGTCATACATTGCATCGCCGTCTTTAGCATCCTGAGCGTTTGCAATGGCAACTTGGAGAGCATCCAAGTCAGCTGCGAACATGCCTTCTTCCATAAGAGCCTGTGCATCCTCGACTACAGAGTTGATGACGAATGCAAGAGCCTCTGCGTTCTTTGCTCTATAGATGAGCTTGAAGTTTGTCCACAAGCACCAGCGAGCACCACCGGAAGTAGCTGTTGAACGGATACCGAGACGAAGTTTTCCGCCTGAAACAAGACCATATACAGTCTGCTTGTATCTTCCTGCCTTGAATGCAGTTGAAGCACCGTTCATACTGTTCGGAACCCATCCGTTAGGAGTCTCGTAGTCAGTCATCCAGTTGCCGGAATCGTATGCGCACTCCTCAGAGCAGTCTGCCATGATGTGCTGTACCGGAGTAGCGAACTCGTTGAGATAGATTTCAGCCGGAACAGCTTCTGTACCGTCGTATGAGCCGTTTCCTCCCGGACGATAGAAGGCATTCACAGATACCTCATAGAGACCGTCCTGTATTGTTACATCCTGATAAACATCGAAAGCTCTTTCGTATGCTTCAGCACATGGGTAATCAGAGAGACCACCGGTCTTAGCCACACCGTCTGTCCATGTCCATCCCTTACCGGAAGCGTCATTGAATGTAGGGTTCACGATAAGTGCTGTACAGTCTGTACCGTCGCCCATACCGTTGTTGATGGCATTCAGTCTCAATGTCTCGAGGAACTCTGTTTCTGCCAAGATTTCCTCAGTAGAGAGCTGACAGTTCTCAAGGATATACTTGGCACCACCGTTAGGATCTGTCTCGTCCGGTCCGTCCTCGCTCATGAGATACCAAGTCACGAGTTCAACATCGTCGCCCATCAAGTCTGTGTGCTCTTCAAAATACTTGTCGGCACTATTCTTGGCATCCACGTATGCAGCGTAAGCGTTGGCGTTAGCCACTACGTTGTTGTATGCCTCATATACGGCAGGAGCACATGCAAGGATGTCCTCTTTTGTAGTTGCGCCCTGAGCCTTTGCCAATTCTGCCTTGTAAGCATCGAGAACGGCCTGCTGTACATACACACCATCCTTTTCATACTCCTCTGCCGGAGTTGTGATGTTTGCTATGTACATCTTGTAAGAGTCGAGTGAATTACCGTAGTATGTGAGCACCACGTTGTCTATACCCATCCACTGGCCTTTCACCTCTGACTTCTTCAGACCGATTTCGATAGAGTCAGCATCTACTACAGTCCATACCTTGTATGTGGCAGGTGCGCTGCTTGGCACGAGCACACTGTCGTTGTTGGCATATACATACGCAGCAGTGACATCATCGGAGAATGCACCCATCTGGAGGCAATAGATACCGTTAGGCACGTTGTTGATGACCTTGTACATCTTTCCTTTATAAGAAGATGGGTTCCAGTTCTCCCAGAACTTGCCTGTGAAGTTGGTTCCTCCGTTTTGGGCATCCTCGTCTGTCTTGTTTGTGGCAAGACCATTATTTGCTGCACCTGTGGTGAATGACCATCCGTCCGCATTGTCCTCGAATGTAGAGTTGCCTACATATTCAGCAGTCATGTCGAGCGGTTTCTCCGGACTTGCAGAGTTTTCAAGAGCCTCGGCGATAGCCTGCTTCAGCTCAACCTGTGCAGCCTCAAGCTGCTCCTTGGTGCTGTTTGTGTTTGCAAAGACAGCCTCGGCAGCAGATGTGTTCACACCCTTTTCCTTGGCCTTGTCTATCATTGTCTTCAACGACATGGCTGCATCATAAACCACGAACTTCTCCTGATAAGCGGCATAGTCTGCCTCTGTGACAAACTGCCAGTCAACACAGTATGTTCCTGCTGTACCTTCGTCCGATTTGAAGAGCAGAGGACTGATGGCGGTGTTTGCCGCGTCTGTAGAGATGTCCAAGCCGAAGTATGCACCTGCGTAGTTCGTCTTGTTGTAAGTAGGGTTAATCTCTGCACCATACAGACGGTAAGTCTTGTCAGCTCCTGCTGCAATCTCCCAGAAATAGTTCGGCTGACTTCCGCGGTCAACATAACTTACGGTTTCGCTGTCAATGAAGACCTGCTTCCACGCATTCTTGGCGATTGAAGAGTCGTTGAACAAATAAGTCTTGCCATCCCACGGTTCAGCTTCTTCTCCTTCCTCTACGGCAGGAATATACTTGCTGATAAATACCTTGAGACCTTCTTTTCCCACACTGGCCTGAGTTCCCCATTGATTGCCTTCTGTAAAGAAAGCCTTTGCATCGCGGTTGTAAAGGTAATAGACAACGGTGTCTGTTCCTTCACTCACTTTCAACTCAGAAGCAGTCGGGACAGGCTGTGTCCATTGCGCCATAGCACTTGCACTTGCAAGTATTGACGCGCCAAATAGAAGTAACTTGTGCTTCATAATTGTAATTTGTTAAGTTAAACGATAATTTATTGTTGGTTAAGTTGTT